>NZ_CP089235.1:0-226890 GCF_021184225.1 Klebsiella sp. KPN54798
CTGCCTGGATTGACCACGGCAACCTCAAAACCTTCGGCCTGAAGCGAACAGGCCACCGCAACTTCCAGCCCACCAGTGGCCTCCATCAGAACCAGAGCAACGGAGTGCCGTCTCAGTCCGGTAATAATCGCGTTAAAGCCATCAGAGTCATTGCTGACTGTAAACTGAGCAACATCACTGCTGGCAGCGATGTCCAGTGTGGCTTTGGAAACATCGATGCCCACACAAAGTGGATTTGGCTGACTCATTTTTACCCCTCCTTGCAAATACGTTATGGAATACGGACAACTGTTCGGGTTTCAGATGAGTGGCTCGGCGTATGCGCCAGTCGCTGATATACGGGCTTGTACCCTGGAAGGCATCGGGCTGCATACGTTTTGCCAAATCTAATCGTATTAATTTTAATCAGTCTTCAAGATACAAGGAAGGCAGTCTCACTGCTGTTGCCGCTGGTGAACAGGTTGTACCCGCGTCGGAGCTGGCATCTGCGATGAAGCAGATTAAAGAGCTGCAGCGCCTGTTGGGCAAGAAAACCATGGAAAACGAGCTGCTGAAAGAAGCCGTTGAATATGGCCGACAAAAAAAGTGGATAGCGCACGTGCCCTTGTTGCCGGAGGATGGCAAATAGGCCTCGTCAGTCGTTGCCTTCGGATCTCACGTGCGCAACTGCATGCCATAGTCAGTAGGTCGAAGAACTGGCAGGATCGCCGACGCAAGCGCAAGCCTGATGATACTGAAGCGCTGGCCCGTATCCATACTGTTATCGGCGATCTGCCCACCTATGGTTATCGTCGGGTATGGGCACTGCTACGCAGACAATCAGAAACTGACGACATGGCGGTGATCAATGCCAAACGTGTATACCGCATCATGCGTCAGAATGCGCTGCTGCTTGAGCGTAAACCGGAAATACCGCCCTCGAAGCGGGCGCATACAGGGAAAGTGGCCGTTGGAGAAAGTAACCAGCGGTGGTGCTCTGACGGCTTCGGGTTCAGCTGTGATAACGGTGAAAAACTGCGGGTCACGTTCGCTCTGGACTGTTGCGATCGCGAGGCACTTTACTGGGCGGCCAGTAACGGTGGATATGACAGTGAAACCGTGCAGGACGTCATGCTGGGTGCCGTGGAGCGTCGTTTCGGTAACAGCCTGCCGACATCCCCCGTTGAGTGGCTGACAGACAACGGTTCAGCCTACCGTTCTTATCAGACGCGTCAGTTCGCCAGAATGGTAGGACTGGAGCCTAAACATACGGCGGTACGTAGCCCGGAAAGCAACGGTATGGCAGAGAGCTTCGTGAAAACGATGAAGCGCGATTACATCAGCATCATGCCGAAACCCGACGGGTTAACAGCGGTAAAGAACCTTGCGGAGGCCTTCGAACATTACAACGAATGGCATCCGCATAGTGCGCTGGGGTATCGTTCGCCACGGGAATATCTGCGGCGGCGAACCAGTAATGGGTTAAGTGATAAAAAGGGTATGGAAATATAGGGGCCAATCCAAAATTGAATATGATTTTAAAAGAAGAAATTGTTTTGGGTATCTACAGCTGGCTTCATATGACTCCGGTCAGCATGCTGGTAAGAAACATAACCAGCGATCAGGGAGGGGATTACGCGATCGTCCGCTTTACCGTCGATAGCCGGGGGGGCCAGATGGGGCCTAAGGCACAGGGCCAGCTTCTTTGTTCATTCGGGTTTAATGTAAAGGAATCCTGTGAGGCCGACCCTAAAGACGGTCCAGGCCTCATAAAGGCCGAAATGATGAACGGTGTTATGCAGCTGGTACCGGAATGCATTGAGCTCACAGACAGCCAAACCCAGGCAATCAGGAAAGAAGTAACCGTGTTTAACAGGGTTTGTGCAATGCAACTCCTGGGGGGGCATGGGAATGCAAGGTCTCTGTGGGAGAAAGAAATTCTTCCCCGGATGAAAGTGCGCAGACAACTACATTGAGGCAAGGCGATGAGCAAAGTGCATTGTATTAGTGGTATTACCTGGAAAAACTCCGATAGCGCGTCTTTCAAAGTATATGCCAGCATTGCTGCTGTATTCAGCCTTGGCCTGGTCACAGCTACCGTCAGGAACTATGAAATTCTACAACTGACTGTTCCGTATACCTGGTATGTTTTCTTCACTGCATTCTGGCTTCTGTTCCCGTCCTTTACGGTCTCTTTCCGGGAGCGGGAAGGGCGTCTGTTTACCTCGATGGGTTTTTACGGGTTAAAACTGTTCACTCTCGATCGCCCTGTCTCCGATGGGTACTGGCTGGTCACGATGGAGAAAAACCGTTATCGCCTCGTCAGAGTATGCAGGGACGGGCGACGCCAGCCTGTATGGCTGACGTTTAAGTCTTTACCAGAGTTTGTTTAACGATTACCGTCGCACGTTCAGGAATACGATACGGGAGACGATATGAATACTGACTTTGCCCATTACAACGAAGAGCAACTACGCAAACTCGGTGAGCTGCACAGTTTACTCCGTCACAGCGATATCGGCTCATCTTACCTTGCCACGCTCCCGGAGCCCCGTAGTGTTGAGGAGTTGAATCCTCCACAGGAAATCAATGTGACTCATTCGGTACCCGACGTCGACACCCTGGTGGATATTTACCGGCAGCAGCGGGTTGATAAAGTCCATGTCAGGGATGAGCATTATTCAACCAAAATCACCCGAAAATATCCCGGATTCGTTGTGGTCAGAAACAATCATGATCAGGTGATGTCGCTGGTGGGTGAAATCAACCGGCTTCGCGACAAATTTGCTGAGGCTGTAAAAGCTATCACTCATTACCAGGACTCCCGGTCAGAAATTCTGCATCAGGTTTACCCGTGGCTGGTGACTTTACAGGTGTCCCGTAATATCCGGATCGTTACTGAGCAAATTCGCTCCCTGGGGTTCACCTGGCAAATCCCTGTCATTCATAAATTTACCCGGCTGGAAACGGTTATCGACCGCTTGCGCAGGGAGATAACTGAGCTCCAGCCGGATATCAGTCTGACAAAACAGGATGTTGAACGGCTGAAACAGGAACGAACCGAAGAAATCATGATGCTGTCGTTGCTCAATGATGAAGTGAGTCATGACGATGAAAGTTCGAGAAAATTTCGGCTCATCCGGGAAAGTAACTTTCCGGCTGTTAACGTCAATATCCGGTACACCAGTCCTGAAGATCCAGATGATGTTCATGGGCCGTACAAACTCAACTTTCGCGCGCCTTTACCATTAATTTTGTTCAGCGAACCGGGACGGTTTAATCCGTTAAAAAATTACGTAAAAGGTGAAAGGCAGAAGCGCGGCGATGTTAATGAAAAATATCGTTCTGTCCTGCCCCGTATAGGGCTGGTGGAAGTCATCAGGGAGTCAAAATGAGCCGGATTCTAACCGGGATTTGTGAAGCTGATCCGGCCAGGAGGTTATACAAAGTGGCCGTCAGT
Organism: Klebsiella sp. KPN54798; assembly: GCF_021184225.1. Taxonomy (NCBI): domain Bacteria; kingdom Pseudomonadati; phylum Pseudomonadota; class Gammaproteobacteria; order Enterobacterales; family Enterobacteriaceae; genus Klebsiella; species Klebsiella sp. KPN54798. The sequence continues at coordinate 3,440 of NZ_CP089235.1, forward strand.
AGGGGAAACACTTTTCTGTCTGCAAAAGAACGTTTCCGCGTACAGGTCTGTTTCAAAAATGCCATAACACATCCAGATGAAGATCGGCTGCTGGCCGAGCTGTTGACTGTTCATCACTTCCTGGCTGACACCTCTATTTTATGGCATATGGAGCAAAAAACTTATGCATGCACCACGACATGGGCCACCACGTCCACATGGCTGCCAGAGATATATCAGCGTCAGGCCAGCACGCCCAATGTGGTAAAGATTATCAAATTTATGCACGCCCGGTTCCCAGGCCTTAAAACGGTTGCAGAAACAAATGAGCAGGGTTACGAACAGGCGCTTACCAGTGTGGATTTTGAAATTCCTTACTGGCCGGTGCTGCCGAAATTCGAATCTGATATAGGAACGATATAGGTAACGATTGCCGGGATGATCCGTTACACAGAAACGATGAGCAATAAAGATTGTAAAACCCCTCTCGACTTAATGATAAAAAGTTTTAAGTCAGGGTTGATCCCGATAGAGAAAATGCCATTGAGCAAGACCGAAAGGCTTATTCCTCTGAATATCAACACCGCTGGTAAGATATTTACACACGCAACATGGCCGAGATGTCGTTACATTTTCGTACCGGATGAGGCGGGAATAATGAAACTGGTTAACGTGGTCAAATTAAGATTAAAACCTCTGGAGGAAAAATGACTTACGCGATTTTCTTGTTAGTAACTGCTGTTTGTGCATTCGGATTAAATTATCTGACAAACAAAATCTGTTCCGGTACGGGTATGATTAACCAGAGTGGAGGCTCTAATGTACACGCCTTACGGTGTATCACATCGTTCCTCCTTCTCCTTGTCTCACTCTGGCTTCCTGTCAAACCTGCCGTGATCAATCTGGCAGTAGAGTTTGCTGCACTGGTGAATTTCATTGCATCAGTCACTCTCTATACCGTTGCAAATTTCAGGGAAAAACGGAGATTAAAAAAACAAAGAAAAGAAGAAAAAGCTGCTCAAAAAGGATAATCCATGATATCGCCTCTCATTTTCCTTCGTGAGACGCACCAGAACTGATTCAGGCACAGGGTAACGCATTTTCCGATTTCCTGCCTGCCTTCACAATTATTCCGAAGCAGGGAGCAATGTCAGCCGTTTTTAAATATCATCCGGAGTTTTCATGAATAATAAAAGAACGATTACCACTCGAGAGCAGATTAAAATTAATGGGGAAATTCGTGAGAGAACAGCAACCCATATTGTTACCGGTGCTCATGGGTACGAAACCCTTTGCATAAGCGGTTATATTGTCGAACATAACGAGATGGGTGAGGTTATCCATAACAGCGAAAAATTAGCGGAAGATTTGTTACCTGTTACCTGCCCCACATGCAGGGTCATTTGGTACCACACCCATGAATTTACACTCGATGATTTTGACACTCTTTCAGGTAAAGGGGATTTTGTTGTGACAGATTTGAAAGAACTGAATATCTGAAAAGTTCATAAGTGACCAGCGCTCAGTAATATGTTGCTGAGTGCTGGTGTTTCTCTCCGTAAAATCTATATGTCGTCCAGATGATTACGCATAAAGCTTACCATGGCTTTTTCACTGGCAAGATATCCCCGGATATAACGGAAGACCATCTTTGGATCAGACCAGTTCCCCATCTCGGTAATCTTTTCCAGGGAGTACCCGGCCTTAAACAGCTCTATGGCTCCCCCCACACGCACACTGTGTCCTGTCCATGTCCGGTACCGCCCGGACTGTCGGTTACTGTCGCTGACCTTTCCGGCAATCCCCCAGAGGCGTGCAAATGCCTGGTTCAGTGAATTAGACGACAGCATACCAACATCTTCCCGTGATACCTTTGATTCATTCTGTAACTGCGTCAGTAACCCCTCACTGAATCCTGCTTTGACCAGCATCCTGTCTATGGATTTACCCCGGGATAGCTTACTGCTGGTGGACGGGAAATATCGGTTCGTATGGATGTTTACAGGCTGAAAAAGAAAACGGTGCCCGAAGGTTTCGGTATCGGTGTATTCCACCGTCTCAATCAACCGTCTGATATGCTGACTGCATTGTGGTGAGAGCTGAAATGTCAGGTTACTTGAAAGGCTTGTCTTGGTCCGCATGACGTCCAGAAGGTAACAGGACGTGTCATTTTGCCATTTCAGGTCGCCGGTTTTAATCCTTCGAATTTCCACGTTACGCAGCAGGGTTTCAAACCCAACCCATATCATTGCAAGGTCCCGTATGTCTCTCAGGTCGTCGCTTTTATGCAGCGACCGGCGAAGAATATTGAGATCGGATATAAGAAATGGAAGGGCCTGGCCGGTGACGATTTTTTTCTCATTCTCCCGCGCCCGCCATACCTGAACCAGTGCTTTTATCAGAACGTTGCGGAAGTCTGGAAAACCCAGGCTGCTGTTAACGCTTGAAAGGCATGCAATAAAATGAGAGATGGTCGCCATTTTAACGGATCCATTCAGCCCATTAATATAGCGCTCGACATCAACCGCTGTGACGGGGAAGGGGGTCAGACCGTGCCTGGCGCACCATGCAGACCAGACACTCGTGACCCTTAACTGACTTCTGGCTGTATTGTACCGGCGAAACCGCAACAGCTTGAGTGCATCCAGAGCGCTCATGTCATCGGTTCGTGAGATAGCAACCAGTTTGGTTTTATCTGTCATGGGAAGATCTCATGTTTTTTTACTGATACTGTTTTTATAACCAGTATGGTAACATTGTTTTTTTTCAAATCCAGGCAGAACAGGAAATTAATCAAATTGCTTCTCTTGCCTGTGCGTGGAACTTCGTTTACTGTTTTCGAAAATAGCCAGTGTTTTTGAACATGCACCAGAGCGTCGTTGTTGAAAAGCCCAAATGCGCACAGTAGCCTGAGAGAAGCCTATCTCCTGAAGTTCAGAAAGTGCAGTACGACTGAAACCCTTGACAGAGTGTTTGAGCGTATCCTGGATAAATTAAATGATGAAGGTGGGGATATAAATAAGATAACCAGCCTGAACGGAGCTTATGATCACCGCAGGGCTGAGATCTACATGAAAAAAAACTATGACAAAATACCTGCTTCCGTGTGGCATCTCATCCCCGATGAGATATGAATAATGTAATTAGACGCTGTTATTCCAGGTTTGATAAAAACGGATGATGTAGAATTCCTTTACTCATTTTTAACGAGGAATATACATGCGACGTAATGGGCTTTGTTGAATAAATCAGATTTCGAGTAAGTCTCCCCCGTAGCGGGTTGTGTTTTCAGGCAATACGCACGCTTTCAGGCATACCTGCTTTCGTCATTTTGTTCAGCGCTCGTACCAGGGCCATAGCCTCCGCAACCTGACCATCGTAGTCACGCAGCGTCAGTGAACCCCCGAACAGCTGTTTTACCCGGTACATCGCCGTTTCCGCTATCGAGCGACGGTTGTAATCTGTTGTCCATTTCCACCGCGCATTACTCCCGGTCATTCGCTGATTAGCCACTGCACGGTTACGGTCTGCATAATCACCGGGCCAGTAACCCGCACCTTTTCGGGGCGGGATAAGCGCGCTGATTTTCTTACGCCGCAGTTCATCGTGACAGAGCCGGGGGTCGTAAGCGCCGTCTGCCGATGCTGCCCTGATTTTTCTGTGAGTCTGCCGGATAAGACCCGGGAAGGCTTCTGAGTCCGTCACATTATTCAGCGACAGGTCTGCACAGATGATTTCATGTGTTTTGCTGTCAACTGCCAGATGCAACTTTCGCCATATACGACGGCGTTCCTGGCCATGCTTTTTGACTTTCTATTCGCCTTCACCAAAGACCTTCAGCCCGGTGGAATCAATCACCAGATGCGCGATTTCACCCCGGGTGAACGTTTTGAAACTGACATTAACCGACTTTGCGCGCTTGCTGACACTGGTGTAATCCGGGCAGCGCAACGGAACATTCATCAGTGTAAAAATGGAATCAATAAAACCCTGTGCAGCCCGCAGGGTCAACCTGAACACGCGTTTAATGACCAGAACGGTGGTGATGGCGAGATCAGAATAGCGCTGAGGTCTTCCCCGTGATGAAGGCGTTGCCGACTCATACCAGGCCTGAATAGCTTCATCATCCAGCCAGAAAGTTATGGAGCCACGGTTGACGAGGGCTTTATTGTAGGTGGGCCAGTTGGTGATTTTGAACTTTTGCTTTGCCACGGAACGGTCTGCGTTGTCGGGAAGATGCGTGATCTGATCCTTCAACTCAGCAAAAGTTCGATTTATTCAACAAAGCCGACGTAATGCACAAAAATGGATCCCGTTTGGATTTGATACGGATTCAAGTAAAATTGTTGATATCGCCAGCGTTGAAAATGGGCTTTCGTGTAACTGTATCTGCCTCATCTGTGGGACCTCCCTGATTGCTAGGCAGGGTCAAAATAAAAAATGGCATTTTAGCCACAGCACAGAAGTAAAAGGGGTTTGTAGTGAGCTCACACTACAACATATAAAAAAATACATAAAGGTGAAAATACAGGAAAAAAAATACCTTGCTCTCCCTCATCTTCTGCAGGGTAAGGAGAAAGGGATAGTTAACCTCAAAAATCTCGCTGGTGGTGGGATTGTTTGTGGCCTTAATGCTGACCTCACAGGGATATGTAACGATACGACAATCGGGATATTTATTAATGATACATCGGAGGATATCCAGCCCAATCCAGACCTGTTAGCGCAAACAGACCAGCTGGCGCTGGTGGAGATCGATGCCGTTCGGATTGAAAGTATCATCGCTCCATATCGTGAGAATGGGGAAGGCATAAAGATGATGGATGCGATAGAAAAGTTACTTTTCGTTTCTGAGGAAGCGAAAAAATGGATCTACCACCCTATGATGAAGAAGGTTAAACACCATACTTTACACCAGTACCGGCGTGAGCTGTCTACCAGTGGAAATCAGATCCTTGCTTTAATTCCTCATGAACTTCCGATAAGCATGAACGCCCTCCCATCCTCCCCGGCACAGCAGTGGCATCACCTTCGAGCCACGATTAACCTTCTTTGTCGCCTGAGCCGTTCTGATATCCCTCAAGGCAGTATTGCCTTTGAAGAACTGGTTTATTATATCCCCCGGCTTCTGGAAGCATCTGAATCTATCAATGTTGCCGCTTACGAACGATGGTATGACTTCTATATACGCAAAAAAGGAGAGGGTGTACTGAATGAGGCTAAAATTGAATTTTTGTCTTTTATAGTGAAAATCATTAACTGGAACTTGTCCATACATAACCTTCCCACCTTCGATAGCAAGCAGGCCTTTCGGGATTGGTTTTTGCTAAATGATCCTAACAAGTCGCTATAGATCAATCTGTTTCTGCCCCGGGTTAAACCTGGCCTCCTGTACCGCTGGATGTGTGCTGTTTGGTTAAAATTCTTTTCATGCCAGCCGGGCGTATATCACGCTGCAGCAGGTCACGGCGATTTTAATGTCGACTCTAGTCGCTGGTAGTGTCAAAGCTGGCGGGTAAACGGGGTCGGTGGAGGGGAATCATTCTCAACGCTGGCGGGTAAACGGATCCGCTACCGTTGCTTATCCTCAACGCTGGCGGGCAAACGGGGGCGCTGACGGTGCTTATCCTCAACGCTGGCGGGTAAACGTGACCGCTGACGGTGCTTATCCTCAACGCTGGCGGGTAAACGGATCCGCTGACTGTGCTCATCCTCAACGCTGGCGGGTAAACGTGACCGCTGACGGTGCTTATCCTCAACGCTGGCGGGCAAACGGGGGCGCTGACGGTGCTTATCCTCAACGCTGGCGGGTAAGCGGGGTCGCTGCAGGTGCTAATCATCAACGCTGGCGGGCAAACGGGGCTGCTGCAGGTGCTCATCCTCAACGCTGGCGGGTAAGCGGGGCCGCTGCCGGTGCTCATCCTCAACGCTGGCGGGTAAACGGGGCCGCTGACGGTGGCTATCCTCAACGCTGGCGGGGAAAGTGGGCCGCTGCCGGTGCTCATCCTCAACGCTGGCGGGTAAGCGGGGCCGCTGCCGGTGCTCATCCTCAACGCTGGCGGGTAAACGGATCCGCTGCCGGTGCTCATCCTCAACGCTGGCGGGTAAACGGGACCGCTGCCGGTAGTCATCCTCAACGCTGGCGGGTAAACGGGGGCGCTGACGGTGCTCATCCTCAACGCTGGCGGGTAAGCGGGGTCGCTGCAGGTGCTAATCATCAACGCTGGCGGGCAAACGGGGCTGCTGCAGGTGCTCATCCTCAACGCTGGCGGGTAAGCGGGGCCGCTGCCGGTGCTCATCCTCAACGCTGGCGGGTAAGCGGGGCCGCTGCCGGTGCTCATCCTCAACGCTGGCGGGTAAGCGGGGCCGCTGCCGGTGCTCATCCTCAACGCTGGCGGGTAAACGGATCCGCTGCCGGTGCTCATCCTCAACGCTGGCGGGTAAACGGGACCGCTGCCGGTAGTCATCCTCAACGCTGGCGGGTAAACGGGGGCGCTGACGGTGCTCATCCTCAACGCTGGCGGGTAAGCGGGTCGCTGCAGGTGCTAATCATCAACGCTGGCGGGCAAACGGGGCTGCTGCAGGTGCTCATCCTCAACGCTGGCGGGTAAGCGGGGCCGCTGCCGGTGCTCATCCTCAACGCTGGCGGGTAAGCGGGGCCGCTGCCGGTGCTCATCCTCAACGCTGGCGGGTAAACAGGGTGCTGCTGGTGTAAAGCCTCATCCCTGGAGGGTAATTACCTGGTGCGGTTTGCTGCGTTAGCTAAAATCCCGAACTCTTGAAACTACACTCTGGAGTCAGTGTGTAATGTAAATGACTGATTTTACCTAAATAACTCAGGTAACTTTTTTGTTTCGACTAAGAATGACCTCATCGGTTCCCTCATCATAGTAAGAAGTAGACACCAGGCTCATGTCGATCTTTACTTTTTTCCCTTCTACTGTTGAGTTTTTGATGAACTGGAAATGGGTGTGCTGGAGCCGTGTCAGTGAGTCGCTAAAACGTTTCCTTAACCTTGAATCAACTCGTTTTGTAGCAAGCCCACAACTGAAAGCAAAATCAATAAAATTGACCCTAACAGTCCCATCAGGCTCAAGAAACGTGTTGGCGAGTGTGTCCACGATCCCTAGCCAGACTTTGAAATCCGTATCCATATCAAGCCTGGGCCCAAAAATACTAATCTTTTCGTACCCCTCTCCAGCGATAGAGGAAAGACGACACAACTCAGTCGTTGCATCGATGACATGACCTCGTGCCATAGGGTCGCTGCCATCCTTGACTGTCGGAACAAAGACCCCCAATCGCAGTAGCGATTTGGGTTGAATACTCTGTTTTGAGTTAGGAACCAAATGTATAACTTCACCAGAACTTTTATCTTGCTCAGTGATAATTAGCGCTAACTGATTGTTATCATTGGCCATTTTATAAAGTCCCGGATGTGGATATTTTTACCAGATTACCCGCTGGCGTTGATAAAATCTACCCTCTGGCGATGATAATTGCCCCGTTAGCGTTGATGGTATACCCTCTGGCGATGATGGTTCACCCGCCAGCAATGATAGAATACCCGCCAGCGTTGACAGAGATGGCCTGAGAGCCCCGTAGTTCAAGGCCTCACTAAAACGTTATTCTTTTATTAGTCTTTTTTGTCCTTTTCTTAGCTTTAGTTAAGCTTCTGTTATTATTCTAAGCTGTGGATAAACACCATCATCAATAGTCAACAATCCGGGCAAGACAGAATCACCAGACAGCAAGGGAGAAACTTACCAGAAGTCGGTCAGACACTGTTTGAAACCGGCCGAAGCACCACCTGAAACCAACCCATTCTTTCTCCATACGACGCTGCAACTGTTTCGGTTCGATCGTTGTTCACTCTTCTGCCCGGCATGCAGTATGCAGTGACAAACAGAATTCGTCTGGCTCGACAATAAATTCACCAGCACGCTGTTGGCTGACATTATCATGCTGCCATTTGCCGAAACTGAATCACCCGATCGTCAAGGTTCTCGACTGAGCAGATAATTCAGAGGAGGGGAGACAGGTATCGTTTGATACTCTTCAGGCAGGCACAATTTTCCGGAATGCCCGGATTAATATGTGGTAATTATGATTTTCGGGCATCAAATGTAACGACAGAGTTACCTGACTGACAGGTATTCACCTGACGGCCAAAGGCATCAACAATAACCGCAACCGTCGTCTCCGACACAGTCAAAACAGACGGAAAGGTGAGGACTGACATCCTTCCTTCCATACCGTGTCTACTGGATGCTCTGCCATGGTCCGTGAACGGGATGCACCAGTGTCGATACCCGGAATGTCTACTGTAGGCGACAATGCTCTAAATTTTGCATCGAGCGTTATTCTTGCTGCGTTGTGTCTACTATATGCGATACCCTCTGCTTCGTGATTAAAACTCAAACAATATTATCAGGACATACCGAGGTTCCTGTCTTTTGTGTCGACTACAGTAGACCAGCGGGAAAAGAGGGGGTAACCTGTATACCAGAACACAAAAGCTATAATTCAAAAGAGACAGCCACCTGCACTGAATCAGATCGGTTTCCTGATTTTTGTTTAACCTGATACTTAATGCTAATGTATGCGTACATTAGCTTTGGCTGAGGACAAGATTCGTGAGAGCTGAAACGAAAGAAGCTATGCGGATGTTTTTGGGGGGACGTTGCTACACGGCTAAACAACTCGAGAAGGACTATCTCTCTGAGGTGGCAGGTTACAGCGACGACCGCTGGGAAGCGCCGCAAAGAGCTGCCCGGCTGGCGGCAGCGGTAAAACGCTACAAAACCTCAGAGATGCTGCGTTTTATTTTTGCCACCATCGCGTATGATCCCGACCCGGATCTGACCCCGCTTGCCGTGAGGCGGCTGTGTCAGGCCTTGTTCGGCAGAACCGGTAGCCAGTGGCTTATAGTGGAAATTTTCGGGGTGAAGGGACGGCAGCACCGCAGCGATGACAGCACTCCGGAGGCCGTTGAAAAAATGGCAACCAGATATCGTCACGCCGCAGGGCTGCACTGGGCGGCAACTCTGGCGGAAATTGAGCGGGTAAAGCGCAACTATCAGACCCAGGTTAAGGCATCCAGGAAGGGAGAAGGGTAAATAACATAAATTTAAAGCTAATGTACGCATACATTAGCCTTAAGCTAAAGTGGCTATACCACCAGTTTTTGTATCCAGATGGCTTACTGACATGTTTCCCTGCACGGTTATTCAGGTCTGAATGCGACAGGGGCCTACATAACAGAAGGGGATTGAGAACTGGAATGCGCTGGTCTGTTTTGCACCAGCGCTACGGGGTTTTTATACCACACACAGGTTTCAGCTGGTGGGCATCACGGCAGCTACCTGAGCTTACTGTAGTGTTTTTGCCCAGCCCGATACTGTTTTATTGCAGCCTGTTGGCAGGCTACAGAGTCAGTCGGGGCGATGTCTGGATTTTCTTTCAGTGCGTCAATTGTGGCCTGCACCATGCCCTTGTCTAAACCCCATGTGGGAGAGTAGGGATTATTGGCTTCTAAAGGGACTTTCAGTTCCAGTACATCTCGTTTAGCACACGTTTTATTTGCCTGGTTAGTAAGGTCTGGCTCTGCAAGGATTTTAGCGGATACACCAAAACTCGCCAAAACCAGACACAGGGTGATACTTGTCGTTCGCATGTTTTATCCTTATTAATCGTCACTGATAATCAGAGTGGTCTGGGATGCTTCTTTCTCCACGCCATCCACATTCTGTGTTCTGTCCTGATGTTTCCTTCAGAAGTTACTTTATTGTGCTTCGTGGTCGGTGGAGAGGCTAAAACGCTTTCAAGCGTTTCACCAGCATCGAATCGCGCGTACAGCTTGTAATCGGCGGCATTCGTGTTTGTCGGCTCACATTTGCCATGGCTCATTTTTATCATCCTTTGCGATAAGAACTTAACTCTGCCAGGTACCAGCAGCTGGCGCCATAAACGAATTTGGGATTACGCCGCATCTAATCCGGGAAGGCTAAACTCTCCCGGATTCAACGTATTAAGCTATTTAAAAACAACGAATTACTCTCTTAGCGTACGTTTTCGTTCCACTGGACCTCAAACCCCGTTATAGGCTACAGTCCTCCGTGCCGGCTCAGGATGGCGTCCCTGAATGAACAGCCATGGTCTACAACCAGTTCTGCGCATTCGCGCTTAAATTCAGGAGTAAATATTCGTGCGCTCATATGATCACCTCATCAGTGATGTCAGTTATAACCTCTGAGCGTGTCTAAAACCATTGAACCACTACACCTACAAAATCACGCTGCCAAAGTTCAGCGGGTTGCGCATCACGTGGGCCAAGGTATGTAAATTTTCAGTACAGACTTCCCGCGACCAGGCGCCGCCGAGGCAAATCCGAATGGCGTCCGGCGGGTTGTTATCGGTACAGAAGGCGGCGCTGGAGACGGCGCTGACCCCGAGATCGCGCAGCTGCACCGCCATTTCCGCAGGGTTCCAGTTAAAATGCCGCGGGAGCAGCAGCCAGAGGTGGAAGCCCTCCGGGGTTGCCCGATAGCTGAACTCCTTGAGAATGTTGGCGGCTATTTTCTGGCGGATCGTCGATTCGGCGCGTACCGACTGCAATACCCGGTCCGCCGTCCCCTCCTGAATCCACTGCGCGGCCAGGGCATTTGTCAGCGGACTGGCCATGACGTTCAGCGCCCGCAGCGCCCCCGCCAGCAGCTGCGTATTGCGTTTCCCCGGTCCTTTGACAAACGCCGTGCGCAGCCCGGGGCCGAAGCACTTCGACATCCCGGTAAGATACCAGGTCAGTTCGGGAATCAGCTCGCTGAAAGAGGCGATATGCTGCGTCGCCAGCGCGGCGTACGCCTCATCCTCGATCACCGGGATGCTGTAGCGCAGCGCGACGTCCGCCAGCGCCTCGCGCCGACGTAACGGCAGGGTCAGGGTGGTGGGGTTCTGGATCGTCGGGTTGACGTAGAGCGCGCGAATATTGCCGGTCTGGCACTGATGTTCAAACGCGCGCGGCAGCGGGCCGTCCTCATCGCAGGGGAGGGATTGCAGCGTAATATTTAGCTGGCTGGCGATGGCTTTCAATCCGGGATAGATCAAATCGCTGACGCACACGCTGCCGCCGTGGCGACACAGCAGCGTCAGCAGCCCCACCAGCGCGCTGTGGATCCCCGGCGTGACCAGAATCTCGTCGATGCTGACCGGCGGCAGTTGCTTCTCCAGCCACACTTTCGCCATCGCTTTATCATCCGCGAGGCCGCCAAAATCCTGGTAGCGCAGCAGGGCCAGAATATTTTTCTGGGTAAATAGGTTAATGGCCCCTGCGGCGATCGCCTGCGCCAGCTCCTCTCCCGGCTCAATCGGCGAGTTCATGGTCATCTCATAGCTGCTGCCGCCGTTGAGCGGTACCGAGGGCACTTTGCCGCGGATAAAGCTCCCCATCCCCGGACGAGAGTCGATCAGTCCGCGCCGCCTGGCTTCGGCGTAACCGCGGGTCGCCGTGGTGTAGTTAATCGCCAGCAGGGCCGCCAGATCGCGCAGCGGCGGCAGGCGGTCGCGGGGCTGAAACTCTCCGCTGTTGATGCCATCGGCAATGATATCGGCAATCAGCAGGTAGGCCGGGCGCGCCGTATGCTGCTGTTGATGGGTTTTCCAGCGGTTGGCGATTTTGTTCAGCATAGGGCTCCCCTGAAAAGAGCGGCAAAGAGAGACACTATTCCCTGTTGTTTGGTGCTATGCAATCATATTTACCATTGATTGTATCATTGATTGCATGATGATTTTTATTGTGTGCATTTGTGGTGCAAAAAGGCATCAAATCGGTGCGTTTCCCCGGAATGGTGCGGGTTCTGTACGGAGCTGAAGGCGGGGCGATCGCCGGGATAAAAATTTTTTAGCGCACAATTTGAGCAATTGATAGGTCATTGATTGCATCCCCGCGATCGTCCGCTGGCACGGCGCTTGCTCTACTCCCATGGCATCACCTGCGGATGTGCCATAACGGGGAGAGAGACTCCCCCTATAACTATCGGGAGAAGAGCGCTATGCCAAAAGTCACATTACCAGCCCACCAGACCGGTGATTTCCTGGTCGATTATGAAGAGAAAGTCTTTGAGGACGTAAAAGCCGAGCCGGGGCAGAAGGCGCTGGTGACGTTCCACACCGTCGCTTTCGAAGGTTCGATCGGCTTCGTCAATATGCTGCAGGCCACCCGTCTGCAGCGCAAAGGTTTCGCCACCTCCATCCTGCTGTACGGCCCGGGGGTGATGCTCGGCGTGCAGCGCGGGTTCCCCACCCTCGGCGCCGAAGCTTTCCCAGGCCATCAGAACTACGCCAATCAGCTGACGAAGTTTATGTCCGAAGGCGGGAAAGTCTACGCCTGCCGCTTTGCCCTGCAGGCGCTGTACGGCCACGGCGAACCCTCCCTGCTGGAAGGCATTCGCCCCATCAACCCGCTGGATGTACTCGATCTCAAACTGCTCCACGTGCGGGATAACGCGGTCATCATCGACACCTGGACGATGTAAACGGAGGCGCATGATGGCTGAATCACGCATTATTCGTGCGGCGGCAGCCCAGATTGCACCGGACCTTCATGAGGCCAGCAGGACGCTGGCCCGGGTTCTGGAGGCAATCGACGAGGCTGCGGAGCAGGGGGCGGAGATCATCGTTTTTCCGGAGACGTTTGTCCCCTACTACCCCTACTTCTCGTTTATTACCCCGGCGATCAGCGCGGGAGCCGCCCATCTCAAGCTGTATGAACAGGCCGTCGTGGTGCCGGGGCCGATCACCTGCGCCGTCGGCGAGCGCGCGCGTCTGCGCGGCATCGTGGTCGTCCTGGGGGTGAACGAACGCGATCGCGGCACGCTCTACAATACCCAGCTGGTTTTCGATGCCAGCGGCGAACTGGTGCTCAAGCGGCGCAAAATCACGCCGACCTACCATGAACGCATGATCTGGGGGCAGGGCGACGGCGCCGGGCTGAAGGTGGTGGATACCGCCGTCGGGCGGGTGGGCGCCCTGGCGTGCTGGGAACACTACAACCCGCTGGCTCGCTATAGCCTGATGACGCAGCACGAAGAGATCCACTGCAGCCAGTTTCCCGGCTCGCTGGTCGGCCCCATTTTCGCCGAGCAGATGGAGGTCACGATTCGCCACCATGCGCTGGAGTCCGGCTGCTTTGTCATCAATGCCACCGGCTGGCTGAGCGAAGAGCAGATCGCTGAACTGACCCCGGATCCCGCCCTGCAGAAGGGGCTGCGGGGCGGTTGTCACACCGCCATCATCTCGCCGGAGGGCCGTCATCTGGCGCCGCCGCTGACCCAGGGCGAAGGAATACTGATTGCCGATTTGGATATGGCGCTGATTACCAAACGCAAACGGATGATGGATTCGGTCGGCCACTACGCCCGCCCGGAATTGCTGAGCCTGCGGCTGGATAACACGCCGGCCCGCTATGTCGTGACGCGTGAAACAGAACCTGAAACCGGAGGAGGTCGCGATGCAGAACATACCGTCCACGCGCCAGCAGCTGATTACTGAGCTGCTGACTCAGGGGGTTAACGTCATTAACCCGCAGCAGGAGCACGTCAGCCGCCACGGCGGCGCCGGGCCATCGGATCATCAGGCGATGAACATTGACGGCGTGACGGTGATGGTGCCGATATACACCCACGCCGCCCATCGCTCGCCGTGGCAGGTGAAGCACGAGGCGTCCGGCGCCGCCCGGCTGTTTAACAACGCCATCCCGGTGCGGGAGATTAGCTTCGCCAGCAAACCCAGGTTTTACGATCGGCAAACGGCGGACGGGATCCCCTATTCGCACATTGCCACCCTGCACGGCACGGACGTGCTGGCGACCACCATCCTACAGACCTGTATTCGCTATGAGAACCGGGCGAAGGCCTGCCAGTTCTGCGCCATCGGCCAGTCGCTGGCCGCCGGGCGCACCATTGCCCGGAAAACGCCGGAGCAGCTGGCCGAAGTGGCGAGGGCGGCGGTGGAGCTGGACGGGGTAAAACACATGGTGATGACCACCGGCACGCCGTCGGGCAGCGACCGCGGCGCGCGCATTCTGGTGGAAAGCGCCCTCGCCATTAAAGCCGCGGTGAACCTGCCGCTGCAGGGGCAGTGCGAGCCGCCGGGGGACGCGAAATGGTTTACGCGGATGAAAGAGGCCGGTATCGATGCGCTGGGGATGCACCTGGAGGCGGTGACGCCGGAGGTCCGCGCGCGCATCATGCCGGGCAAAGCGCAGGTCAGCGTCGAGCAGTACCTTGAGGCCTTCGCCGACGCGGTAGCGGTCTTCGGGCGCGGGCAGGTCAGCACCTATATTCTTGCTGGCCTGGGGGACACGCCGGAGGCCATTCTGTCGCTATCGCAAACGCTGATTGGTCTGGGCGTCTATCCGTTCGTCGTGCCCTTTGTGCCGATCAGCGGTACGCCGCTGGAGCACCATCCGGCGCCGGACAGCCGGTTTATGTCCTCGATTTTACAACCTCTGGGCCAGATGCTGAACCAGGCGCATTTGCGCTCCAGCGATATCAAAGCCGGCTGCGGCCGCTGCGGCGCCTGCTCGTCGCTCTCCAGCTTTGAACAGGCCACGGCCTAAGGAGCGAGCGATGAATGACTATGCCGGATATACCATTAAATGGGTCACGCTGCCGTGGGAGCGCGAGCAGGCCTATGCGCTGCGTCGGCAGGTTTTTTGCCGCGAGCAGGGGCTGTTCGCCGATGACGATCGCGATGAGATCGATGACCACGCCCACCTGCTGGTGGCGCTGGGCTGCGTGGCCGGCTGGCACGACCGGGTGGTCGGCACGGTGCGCATCCATCAGCAGTCGCCGGGAGTCTGGCTGGGGTCGCGGCTGGCGGTGGACGCCGCCTATCGCCGCCAGGGGCAGCTGGGGCCGACGCTGATCCGCCTCGCGGTATGCAGCGCGCACGCCCTGGGCTGCGAGGCGTTTTATGCCCAGGTCCAGCATCAGAACGAACCGCTATTTCGCCGCATGCGCTGGCAAACCCTGGAGTGGCTTGAGCTGCGCGGCGTCAGGCATGCCCGGATGCAGGCCGATTTAGCGTTTTACCCGCCCTGCGACGATCCCCGGAGCGGGATGGTGATCCCGACCTCGCGCCCTCCGCGAACCGCTGACGCCGCGGCTTTTCTGACGGGGGGGCGCGTATGAATCCGAGCCTGCCGGCGCTGATCGCGCGGTTACACGCCTTTAGCGGCATCGCGCATAAGCGCGACATCCAGCAGGTGGCGCGCGAGCTGCGCGACGCCTGGCCCAATCCGTCTCCCAACGGCGATGACTGCGCGCTGATCCCGGACGGCAGCGGCTACAAGCTGCTGGCGATAGAGGGATTTATCAACCGCTTTGTGGCAGAAGACCCGTGGTTTGCCGGCTGGTGCGGGGTGATGGTCAACCTGAGCGATATCGCCGCGATGGGCGGGCGTCCGCTGGCGGTGGTCAACGCGCTGTGGGACGAGGCGCAGCCGCACGCGGCGCAGATCTTACAGGGGATGGCCGCGGCCTCGCGCGCCTATCAGGTGCCGATCGTCGGCGGACATACCAACCTGCGCAGCGATCGGTCGCAGCTGGCCGTAGCGGTGCTCGGCGAAACGGCCAGTCCGCTCAGCAGCAGCGCGGCGCAGGCCGGGCAGACGCTGATGGTCGCCATCAACCTGCAGGGGAGGTGGCACCCGCCGGGAAATAACTGGGACGCGGCGACCCGCGCGGATCCCGCCGAACTGCGCCGGGCCCTCGCGCTGCTGCCGGAGCTGGCCGCCGAGGGGAGCCTCTGCGCCGCGAAGGATATCAGCCAGGCGGGGCTGGCCGGGACGCTGACGATGATGCTGGAGAGCTGCGGCCTCGGCGCCGAGGTGACGCTTGAGCAGATCCCGATCCCGGCGGAAATCGACCTTGAGCAGTGGCTGTGCGCCTTTCCCAGCTTCGGCTTTCTGCTGGCGGTGGACGAGGCGCGCTGCCACGAGGTGGCGCAGCGCTTCGCCGCCTGCGGTATCGCCTGCGCCGTGGCGGGGCATTTTACCCGCGAACAAAAGCTGATCCTGCGCTACCGGGAGCAGCGCGCGTGTTACTGGGATCTGACGCAGCAGCCGTTTACCGGCATAACTCACCAATAGAGGAACAGACAATGCCTGCAATGCATTTTGTGGTGTGCTGGCCTGACGGCAGCAAAGAAACCTGTTATTCGCCATCAACGGCGATTGAGAAATACCTGTTGGTTAACCATCCCTACGCGCTGAACGAGTTTGTGCAGGTGACCACGCGCGCGCTGGATGAGGCGAGCGAAAGGGTCAAAGCGAAGTTTGGCTATTACTGCTCCAGCGCGCAGGATCAATCGGCGGCGATTGTGCAAAAGGCGGCGCAGTTCAGCCCGGAGCAGAGAGTTACGGTAGAAAAAATCACCCCCATTACAGCCTGACGTTAACCGAGAAAACGATGAATACAAACTCCTATCCTGTCGTCATTATTGGCGGCGGTCAAGCCGGTCTTGCCATGAGCTGGAGCCTGACGCAAAAAAACATCCGTCATATTGTGCTGGAACGCCATCGTCTGGCCTGGGCCTGGCGGGAGCAGCGCTGGGATAACTTCTGCCTGGTGACGCCAAACTGGCAATGCAAGCTTCCCGGCTTTCCTTATGACGGCGACGATCCCCACGGCTTTATGCTGCGGGACGACATAGTGGCCTATCTCGAACGCTACGCCCGGAGCTTCAACGCCCCACTGCGCGAAGGGGTCAACGTCCAGCGGGTAGTGAAGCGCGACAGCCGGTTTACGCTGTTTACTTCCCTCGGCGAGCTGCAGGCCGACCAGGTGGTGGTCGCCGTGGGGAACTACCATCGTCCGCGCTTTCCAGAGCTTGCCGCCCGGCTTCCCGAGCGCATCGTGCAGATCCATTCCGCCCACTACAAATCCGCGCAGCAGATGCCGGAAGGGGAGGTGCTGGTGGTGGGCTCGGCGCAGTCCGGCGCGCAAATCGCCGAAGATTTACACCTCGCGGGACGCCAGGTGCATTTATGCGTCGGCAGCGCGCCGCGGGTGGCGCGTTTTTATCGTGGCCGCGACGTGGTGGACTGGCTTGAAGATATGGGCCACTACCGCCTGACGGTGGAGGATCATCCGCAGGGCGAGGAGGCCCGGCGCAAAACCAATCACTATGTGACCGGGCGCGACGGCGGGCGCGATATTGATTTACGCGCGTTTGCGCTCCAGGGAATGCGTCTGCACGGGCGTTTGCTGGCGTATGCCGATGGCAAACTGCACACCGCTGACGACCTGCGGGCCAACCTTGATGGCGCTGATGCCACCGCGCAAAAAATTAAAGACAGCATCGATGCGTGGATTGCCCAGCAGGGCATTGATGCCCCGGTCGAAGCCCGCTACCAGGCGCCGTGGCAACCCGATGGGCCTGCTGAGCCGATCGATCTGGCGGCGATCTCGGCCATTATCTGGGCGGTCGGCTTCCACACCGACTTCAGCTGGATCGAGGTCCCGGCGTTCGATGAGAAAGGCTATCCGCGACATCAGCGCGGTGTCTCGGTTGAGGCGGGCCTCTATTTCCTTGGGTTGCCCTGGCTCTGGACCTGGGGGTCGGGGCGTTTCGAAGGCGTAGGCGATGACGCTCTGTGGCAGGCGGAGATCATCGCGCGCCGCGCCGGGCATATCGCCGCGCAGGAGGCCGTCGATGCGAACAGTGCAGAGTGAGCACGATCCCTTTCTGCGCGACTTCTGGCGGGAAGAGTCCGCGCGGCTTTACTGGGAAACGGATTTTACCGAGGTGGTGGAAAGCCTTGACGGCAGCCCGCGCTGCCGCTGGTTTACGGGCGGGCGCACCAATCTCAGCTTCAACGCCCTGGACCGCCATTTAGCAGAGAAAGGGGAGAAGTGCGCCATTATTCATCGCGACTATCTCGGGCAAACGCACCGGCTTAGCTATCGCGAGCTTTGGCAGCAGGTGAATACCCTCTGCAGCATGATGCAAAGCTGGGGCGTGAAGCCGGGGGACCGGGTACTCATCGCCCTGCCGATGACGCCGCTGGTGGCCGGACTGCGGGTAGTAGATACGTACAGCCGGGCATTTGAAGAGCTGTTGGCACGACATCGTGGCAACGTCGTGCCCTGTACCTGGCTTGCGGCCTCCGCGCCTTCGCATCTGCTGTTTACGTCGGGGACTACAGGAACGCCGAAAGGGATCGTCCGCGACACGGGCGGTTACGCCGTGGCGCTGCTGGCCAGCCTTGTGCATCTCTTTCGGCTGCGGGACGACGAGATTTTCTTTACAACCGCCGACGCCGGCTGGGTGACCGGGCACAGCTACGGGATCTATGGGCCGCTGCTGGCGGGGCTGACGACGGTGCTCTGCGAGGTTAACTCGCCGGGAGAATACTGGTGGCAGATGGTGGAAACCCTCGGCATCACCCGGATGCTGACCATTGCCGGGGCGATTCGCATGGCCCGGCGGCAGGGTAAGCCGCGCGCCGATCTGACCTCGCTGCGCACGCTCTATCTCGCCGGCGAGCCGCTGGATAACGCCACCGATGAGTGGGTGGCCGCACAGCTGGGGGTGCCCTGCGAGAACCATTACTGGCAGACCGAATCCGGCTGGCCGCTGCTGGCCGGCTCCGGTAGAGCGCTCTCGCCGGTATTCACGCGCGCGGCTGAGGTGGTTCATCCCGCCAGCGGGAAAACCTGCGCGCCGGGCGAGACGGGCATGCTTGTGATTAACAATACGCTTGGCCCCGGCGGGATGTCGACGTTGTGGCAGAATGATATCCAGCACGACCAGTACTACTGGTCGTATCGGCAGCGACAGTGGCGCTATGCCACCCACGATTGCGCGATAAGGGTTGGTGAGCGGATTATTATCCAGGGGCGGATGGATGACGTGATGAATATCGGCGGTAAGCGCATCGCCACCGCAGAGATAGAAAATACCCTGATGGGGCTTGAGGGGGTTGTCGAGGTGGTTGCCGCCGGGACGGCACACTACCTGCTGGGGGAAATGGTGGCGCTGTTTGTGGTCACCGATATCGCCGACCCTGCGCAGCAGGCCGCGCTCAAAAAAAACATTTGCGCCCGGCTGGTGGCGAGATGCGGTCGCTTCGCCGTACCGCGGCGCATCCACATCACCTCGGCCCTGCCTAAAACCTTCTCCGGGAAGGTGATGCGCCGCATACTGGCTTAGGAGCGGCAAGCGCCTTGAGCCTCACCTACGCACCTCTCGGAGATCGAAACGGATCGGGAGCGTCACGCTGAACGACGGCTGCCCAGCCCCATCTGATGGCGGATGTTTTCGACCAATTTCGGCGTTGCGCTGCACCAGGCGATCTGGCGTGACGGGTCGGCGGGCAGTATAAACAGCAATTGACAGCAGATCAGCTCGCCTTCAGCAAGCCGCTACGCTACGACGGTTACCTGGGACGTGAAGCTCACCCTGCGCCCCGGCGTGGCGGAAAAGGTCTTTCACATCACGGCCGCGAACGAGTGTCGCTTTAACTTTGCGCTGAACAGCGTGAAACCGGCCTGGCCTGAACTGGCGCTACCCGGCGCACATTCCGATAACGTGAGTTTTCGTTCCATTGAGCATCAGACCCCAATACGTAGTGAAGGTCTTGCTCAATACTCGCCGGACGGAATTATTCATCATCACCGGCAGGGGCTGCAGTGCTGGTATGCACTTTATAGCAGTCCACCCGGCGGGACAATTCATGAAAGCTGGTGGGATCGGACCATCACACTCAAAACGTAAGACAACATGCCTTATAGCCCTGCAAAGCTTTTGCCCCGGAGCGCCACGCTCTGCGTGGGTCGCGACTGTGCACATTTTCGGCATATTCTTTTTTTCTTTTTTTTTATTTTTTCTCTTTTTTTCGTCCGCGCGGGGGCGGTGGGCCTGGCACGGTGAAGGTCAGAATCCTTAAGGGTATGTTGTCTTACGCAGGCTCTTTTGCTGCCTGCAGCACTTGCCGGCGATCAGAATCAGGAAAATGTCCATCGCCAGTTTTCCCTCATTTATGGCATACAGTAGACATCAATCCGGTGTAAGGTACCGGTTCTGACCGGACTATTTCCCCTGGGGCTGCTGTTCGTTACAGCTCTGAGCTGATACCGTGGATACGCGGCTTGTTCTTACGCTTATCACCGAAAGTGGCGAACGGTCCTTACGGGCTAACGCTTTAACAGAATTAACGCCAACTTTGTTAGGGAGATAATAAGTGAACATCGAAGCGAAGCAGTTTCTTACCGGCAGCGGCAGAAGAGTACTGACAAATGAGGGCAGACAGGGTATGGGTGGAGTTGCTGGTGTAGGCTCTTCAACCGAGAAAATGCTGGGCTACGTCGCTGAAGCTGTTTTTGAAAACTGCGGCCAACTGGATAACCAACAGCTCGATGACATTATCAGCTGGATACAACTTTATAAGTCCTGAATGATGCATGAGTGTACAATGCAGCTCGTGTTTCTAACCGACGAAGCGTGCCAGATTTGAATTGTATATAAATCTGCTACACATGGGGTATCTATGAAACCTGAAGTTCGTGAAGCTCCGATTAGTATCCGAGCCAAAAAATCACAGCGTGACCTGATCGACATGGCCGCAAGCCTGGTCTCAAAATCACTGACTGATTTTATGCTTGAGGTCGCCTGCAGGGAAGCACAGGACATTCTGCTTGATCAACGCCTGTTTCTCCTCAATCACAACCAGTTTAAGGCGTTTATAGAGGAGCTTGACGCCCCAATAACGCCGGAGCGCAAGACGCGAATCGATAACCTGATGAACCGCAAATCACAATGGGAATGAGAGCGCCTGAATCCCTGACGGCTGAACATAACATCGCTGATGTTCTGTTGCCAGGTGCCTGCCCTTAATAAGTGGTTAAAGACAAAGGCTCTCAGAAACCACAGTACCGGCATTTCCCGTGTCTATGCCGTTTGCGCAGAAAACACGAACCGGATCATCGGTTATTATTGTTTATCTTCGGGTAGCTTCCGCCATAAGACAGTGCCTGGGACATACCGACGCAACGCACCTGATGTCATTCCGATCATTGTCCTGGGACGGCTTGCCATCGACCACTCCTGCTCCTGTGCTTATCCTCCCGGGTAGATCGGGCTTTTATGAAAACAGTGACATGTATAGGGAAGAGGGATGCCGGAAAGCGGGTTGGACGTCCTTCAGTACTGAATGAAGAACAGAAACTACGGTGATTGCACAGATTAAGCGGGAGTCGTTTTTCAACAAAATGCCTGCAGGTCAGGGGAGAATTCATCGCAGGGATGTTATGGTAGATTGCTTGCCAGTTTGAAAGTAGCCTTATCAGACATTCAGGGAAAGGAGAGTCATCGGTATGACAATTTTAGTGACGCTACAGGCTCAGCTCATTGTGGGAGAAGAGCAGGTGATAAAAAGCCTGGCTCCTGAGGGGATGCTGGCGGCCGTATTTGAAGACGACGGCCGGACCGGGTATTTCTATGCGCTCGATGAGTCCCTTGAAGGAAACCCGATTCTTGATGCAGTGCATATCTACAATGTCGAGGATATATCAGACGCCCACATTCCTTCTGACGTTAAAATCGGCTGGTCTGAAGACAGTCAGAAGTGCGTGCTCCTTATCAACGGATATCCGCATGCAGCGTTCGATTTCGTGGGGAAAAATGGGTACTGCAGAAGCGGATACCCACCCCCGATTAACAAGGTTTGGTCTGTGTCTGGCCATGAATGGAGCGATTCGGTGGATGACTTTTTCCGGTGAGTTACGGTGGGCTTAACGCCTGCCGCTTTTCTTTATCCAAAGTGAAAATGTCGCCCTGAAGAGACCGGACGATTTCATGGACTTTCAAATGATAAACCAGGTATCCAAATGCCCGCTTCTCTTTCATGCCTTAAATGACGAAGTCGTGGCGTTTTACACAAAGTTTGGATTCGAGACCTCTGCAGTCAATGCACTGACATTATTGTTCCCGGTCAAAGTATGAAAACGGCTCGGCGCTGATGGAAGGCTCGTCCGGGGCAGGATAGCAGGTGATGTTACTCATACTTCCCTGGGACTGGCTCCCCCATATAGGTGTGGGTACAGCAACGGCAAGTTACCTTAACGTCCTTTCCCATAATCGAAGGGTTTACCTGTTGTAAGATTCCATTTCCATCAACAAACAGGCCCGGATAAAAGCTGCTGTCACCGATACGTACCAAATCTCTTTTCTGATGCTCATGCAGCGCGACCAACCAGAAAACAGGCTCTGTTGTATCAAGACGACCACATACTTCGCTGAATACCTTATCCCAGGGTTGGCCAATCTGTTTGACGAGAAAGTAAAACAATGGGGTATAGTCACGGCCTCTCTTTTGCCTGCCATGCATTGTCTCGCGCTTTGCCAGCAGCTCGTCTTCGGCTTTTTTACGGTTTCGCCCCCAGCGATACTCCCCCCCCGGATTAATTGAATAATGCCGCGTAGTTGTATTATCACTGCGATATAGTTTACGTGACTTGTTCAGTTTATGAGTACGCATAGCCTGGTCTTCTATATGCTTCTTTCTTATGTGAGCCAGAGCGCTCACCGGATCCGGGTTCAGTAGCCTGTGATGGCTAAAATTAAGGTCATGTTTAAAGGTGCTTGTCTCATTCTGCTGAGGTATCTTTCGCCAGACAACTACCAAAATTCCGTTTCTGGCCCAGAGTGGCCTGTCAGGTGAAGTTGAGCTCTGCGCTGCAACAATGTCAGGTCAGGGTTAATGTAAAGCTAAATTTCATACCAACAAAGACATCCATTACCCCACAAATACCCCTGGAATAAGCCCGGCTCGTGCAGCAGGGCTTATCTGATTTACATACCAAAACGCCTGATAACGTTTTACCTCACTCCACCTTTTGCTGGTGATGAATATCAGTTAATTCACCACGAGTTGTACCACTACCAGCCGTCCACCATCCTCTGAAGAAAGGATGAACTGGGTGTTGTCCTCCAGCAGCAACTTTTCACCAATGCCGACCGTTTTCCGATCGGGAAGTGATATGAGCCCGCTAAGCCCCTCGTTAACCAGCCACCACTGGTCATTATGGAAGACGAAATAACCAACCCTTTTCTTCTGCTCATCGGTGGTTCGTTCGTTAGGAGCAATCAGTCGGTTGACGTGCCATGCATATAATGACTGACCGCTCCACACCATAAGCCGGTGATCATCTGGCCTGAAAGTTCCAGCCTTTCTCGACGAATACAGATTCAGGATGGGGAGTTTGCCTTTGTACGGTGTACCGCAATAGGGACAAACGGGTTTGGTCTTGCCATTGAAAACGTACCATTTCTGGTCACAATCATTGTTCTGGCATGGCTGGATGAGATCAACGGTTTTTACCAGGGCGCTCTCCCATTCATCGGCTGTCGGGCGCTTCGACGGATCATGCAACCCGTCAATAAAAGCCCGGTCGAAGAGAGGTTTCAGGTAGGGCCCCATAATGGTGTACGGGATTTTCTGAGGATCTGCCCACGGGAGCGAAAACGATGAGACCTGATTAACCTTAACTGCATTGCTTCTGTCAGTCGGGTGTTCGATAAAAAGTGCCCGCTCTCCCATGGAAAGCGCCTCATCCCTGACCTCATCATCGATATCGTGAATTTTCCCTCCCCGTAACGGGTGCCGGAAAAGAAGATACATGTAAATGAGTACCGAAAGTGCATGCCGGTCAGTAGCGATACTCGGCAATACGCGGCGGGGATCGTCTTTGGGGAGATGGCTTGTCTTCACCACTTCCGGGGCAATAAAATCAGGTGTACCAACCACGTCTGGAGGATATTTTCCCGGAACCACCAGCCCATCAACATCAATAATGCATGCGTGGCCTAGTTCCGGATCTATCAGCACATTTTTATAACTCAGGTCACTATGACACAGGCCCGCAGCATGCATTCGTCTGACTGCACGCGTTAGAAGGATGCAGACCTTCAGATAGTTAAGCGTATTGCCACGTTCACGCGGATCCAGAAATTTATTCTGATTGTTCGCGCTGGCAAACCATTTCCCTTCCTTTTCTCGTCCTTTGATCCCGAGGAAATCATTGTTTTTGGAACCATATCGGAAGAAGAAATGCTGCTGGTAAGCAGGTACAACAATACCCACCTTATCAGCGTGCTCAACCACATCAGTGGGCCAGCAGAAGAGACCTTTCCAGTAATCTCCACCCGTCTGCTCAAAAATATTCTGCCGGTACCTCCCGGTGATCATGTTGATACGTTCCCGGGCCTGTTCATTCTGCGGTTTATGGTAGAAGGCTACGACATATGATTTATCCGGAGAAAAATAAACGTCTTTCATTGAGCCAGAGCCGATGACTTCATCGACATACTGAATGGTTTTCCCATCCTTAGTTTTGCATGTAATTATATTTGCCATGAATAGCCACCTGCTATCGCATTAATTTCACCAGAGCACAATGATTGTGCGATCATCGTGATTTCCCGGAGAGAAATAGTTAAGCCACTCCACCAGTTGTGCCGAGGCATGTTCAGGGTCTGTGAGTAGGGGAGAGAGCTCGGCCATCAGCCTGTCCCATTTTTGTGGATTCTGAAGCCCGTTATCCGTCTCAAACCAGGGATCGGAAACACCATCAGTCATCAGAACCAGATGCGATATGTCGTTCCACTTACCGATACTGATACGTTTACTGAATCCGGCATCACTGACGGCATCGGCATCCAGAAACCGCGTCTGACCTGCATACTCTCCGCTATCCGGTGTCCCCAGCACTCTGACTTTGCCAGCAGGTCCATATGCAGCTATCGCACCGTCACCTAACCAGAAAGACGCGGCAAACAGATCGGCACCGTCGCGAAAAGTGACGGTCGCGAGTAAAGTTGTTGAGAATGACTTTACTTTATCTTCAGCCAAAATTGCGGCACTGCTGATATTGTTTACGGCCAGTACCGCTGCCTGTCTGAAGTGGTGGTTCATAAACTCCCATACTGCTCGCTGATCTTCACTGTTCCAGCGAAGGACCCTGTTTTTGATCTCAAGCCCTTTTTCAGTCTTGAACTGGTTGAAGAGATAGTTACCAACGGTTTCAGAAACGATACGGGAGCCTTCCCGGGAATATTTAGCGCTCCCCGCGCCATCAGCTACCAGTAATACACTCCATCCGGATACATCACTGAAGTTGAGGTAATAATCGTCGTCACGAAAAGAGCCTACATGTTCATGGGAGCGTCCACGACGGCTTGCTCCGGCAATATGAATACCTGACCGACAGACACTCTGGTGGTCGATACTCTTCTTGTAGAATGGTGCATCAGAAGGCGGGTCAATCACTTTCCAGAGACTTTTCGGATCAGGGTTCACGACAAAAAGTAACTTTTTTTCATTATCACGATGTGAGCTGCATGACCATTTCACAGTCAGTTCAAAGTCTCCGCTCTGCCCTGGTGTCCCCTGGAGGCGTCGCTCATTGATATCAAATATCAGCCCTATGTCCTGAGAGAAGTTAACCTCCGTGATCTCTGCCTCAACACCTGTATCGGTCGCTATTTCCAGTCGAACATCGTAGGGTTCACCTGCCCGTGCATTTGGCAGCATGATAAACACCTCCGGCACTTTTCCGGGGGCAGGGGATGTTTTATTCTCCACTCTCTGAGGTACTTCCCCGGGCCGTAAAGCACTGACTGCGGAGTCAGCTGAAAGGTTGTCAGAAACAACCGGACTGGTTTTATCCATGTCTTCTGGTTGCGCCGTGACGGAAGCCTCAGTCTGTAAGACCCCGGTTGCATCAGGAACTTCTTCAGTGTGTCCCTGAACGCCTTCTGACGCTGTATCATCCACCATTTCACTATGCGCTTCCTGCTTATCATTTCCCTGAAGTGCAGTAGCGGCATGGACGGGTTCAATCTCAGGTCGATCAGCTTCGCTTTCACCAGAGTTTTGAGGTGGGAGGATATTGTCAGAAAAAGGCTGGGTAAGACATTCTGAAACTGTTTGAGTGTTCTCCGCCGGTATGGCTTCGCTTGCACAGTGTTGAATGACCGTTTCTCTCAGCTGCCGCACAGCAAGGGCAACATCAGGTATGTTACCAAGACAGCATACTTTATCAGCATCAGTCGGTTCCCCTGATGCCTCCAGAATGAGAGCAATAATTTTATGTTCAGGTGTAATGAACTCGCTCATTAGCCGCGTCCTCTGCTAACGTTAAAATCTGAATTTCCACCCTCGCTCTGAAAGGACAAACCTTTCCCACACCATGGGCAGTTCACATCATCAGGCCCATCAATACAGAGAAGTTTTCCGCAGGTACACATCGCAAAAGCACTACTGTTTCCGCAGTGTGGGCACCCTGGTACGCCATGGAGTTCACTGGTGTTTATCTGCGCCCCGGCTACGGACATATCCGTCCATGAGAAGTAATCTTCATCCACAGGATAACAACCAGCAATGTTGAAGCTGTTAAGGTTTAGATCGAAAGCGAGGCCCGATACCCTGGCTGGCGGACGCTCATACTTAATCAGATAGGGTCGACGGGTTTTACTGCAACGCCCGGTTAATACCACACAGTTTTCATCGTATGCACGGGCTGTGTCATCTTTGGCAAGCTTGACGATATAGTCAGTTTGTTTCAGGGGCGGCTGAGAATCCTCGCCAACACTACGACTGTGAGCTGTGACTGAAGCTGTGATCCACTGGATAAACCGCGAAAAATCGCCTTCCTGATTTTCGGTAAACGATAAGACGTTTTCAGTCAGTTGCCTGAGTACACTGAGATCAACTGATGGTCCGATCCCCACAGCAATCATATTCACTTTTTTTGCGTAAAATTCGTTCCAGCGCTTAACCTCAGCTGAAATGTCATCTGTCGGTCGGCCGTCAGTAAGTAAGTAGACAACTGGCTTCCAGTCACCTTTTTCTTCCAGCGTCGTTTTTCGGACCTGAGAATCTATTTGTGTTGTCAGTTCCCGTAAGGCAGTCGCGAGGTTAGTTCCTCCACCAACAGGAAGGCGAGGGGGATAAAAAGACACAATGTCATGTAACGGGACAATCGTTCTGGCAATACCGGCAAAGGCAATTACTGACACCCAGACAGTCTCCAGAGCATGAGGGTCCTTACGCAGATCGCTCACAATCTTCTGCAAGCCATCATTCATCCTTTTCAGGTTTTCACCAATCATGGACTCAGAACAGTCCAGAACAAAAAAAACGGGAAGTCGTCTCACAGGAAACTCCCTCATAGCAAAATGTGACGTCCATAGCAGAGATGGACTTTATCGGTATAAGGCAGGGTTATTCCCTGCCATACCGGCGTAAGTTACAGAACAAGCTGGATTTCGGGCGGTGGCGGTGGAAGTGTGTCCGAATCAGTAGTGATTCCGGCACTGGAGCTTCCTGAAGCCACGCTGGCACTGACCCATTTGAAAAAGCCTGAAAATGCGGTCGAATCCAGTGTTTCAAGAGCCACAACTTTGTCAGTCAGTAGTTTCAGATGTTCGTGTCCCGCTTTAGGGCCAACAGCACAGGCTATAATGGAACCAAACGAACGCCGCTGAACCTCTTTAACAGCTTCCCCATAAGCCCAGGCATCTGACGGAGTACCATCTGTCATCAGAAACACCAGCGGTCTCCAGTCGCCTTTCTGTTCACCATCAGAGCGGCGAATATCCCGGTCGACACACTGGATCAGACATTCAAGCGCCGCGCCGGTAAAGGTGCCGCCCGCACTTGGTACTTCTATATCAGAAAACTGAAAGTCAGCCAGGGCAGTGAGGGGAACATACTCCCGGGCTTCATTATCGTATGTAATTATTGAGATATGGACGCTTTCAAGCGCATAAGGGTCCTGTCTCAGGGCACTCAGCATAGCCTGCACACCCACATTCACTGAATGTATCGATTCTCCTCTCATTGAGCCGGAAGTATCGATGAGCAGATATACGGGTAGTCTTCGCATTTAGATATAGTTCCTCAGATGGCTTACGAACGAATCGGAGGTGGAAGGCTCGCCTATCGCATTCAGTTTCCAGCCACTGGATTCCCGGACAAGCTCAGCAAAGACCATCGATCGCTGACCATTAAAGGCTACACCGCCGGAGAGGTCAAAGCGTGCCATTTCCACATTTTTTCCGTCTACCGCCCGGATAAATGCATTTTGCACTTTTCCAAAGTGCTGCTGTAATTTTTCGCCGTTGTAGATCTGAACAATAAAGACAATTTTTTCGTACTTCGGATCGATGCTGTTTAGTTTTACGATAATTTGCTCATCGTCTCCGTCACCGGCACCTGTCCGGTTATCGCCGGTCAACCAGATCTGCCCTGATTTATGGCGAAGACTGTTGAAGAAGACGATATCGCCGTTAACCAGTGTCGGCTTACCATTTTCAACATTGCCAAGGTCAGTCACTTTACCGGCTGCGTTGCAGAGAAAGGCAATAACATCGAGGTCATACTCTTCCTCTTTTTTGCCAAAAATTCCACCCAGGAACCCCTTTTTCTCTTCATTGATGTCCCAGCCAAGACCTATCGTGACTGAGGAAAGATCGAACTCATTTTTACGCAGGCTGACGCCTTGCCCTTTCCGTAAGCTGACAGTCATAGGATCCTCTCTTAAGTTGATTGTTTATAAAACCACGTTTACTTCTGGCGGCGGTGGAGGCAAATCATCAAGACCGATAACTTCTTTTTTACCGGCATCGACTTTCTGGCTACCTACGGAAACACTGGCAGACACCCATTTGAAAAAAGCTTTGATGGAAGAGCTGTCGGCAGTGTCCAGCTGGAGAACAATCTCTGTAATCTCCTTAAGTACCGCTGTGTCGGCATCGTGACCGGCAGCACAGGCTACAACAACACCTTTTTTGGCTGCTTTGAATTCATTCACTCCTTTACGCCAGTCATCAGTAGGGCCACCATCCGTCATCAGGAAAACGAGTGGACGCCAGTCGCCTTTTGTCTCCGCTGTCGTTTTCTGAACTTCTGCATCAATTCGGTTTGCAGTCAGGGATAAGGCTTCGCCCAGAGCGGTAGTTCCGCTTGCCGAAAAAGAGGGGAGATTGAAACTGAGGAGATCTGTAAGAGGTACGGCCTGACGAGCAGTAGAGTCGAAAGTAATGACAGAGACATATGCAGTTTCCAGTGCATAAGGATCCTGCTTCAGGGTGGTCAGTAGTGTCTGGACACCATTTTTAACTGCCTCTATAGGCTCTCCGTGCATTGAACCTGATGTATCGAGAAGCAGATAGACGGGAAGTCTTCTCATCTTAAACTTTCCTTAATGGTTGATGGGGGAGCTCATTTCCTGAACATGGTTTTATAAACACTTCATATCATATTACTAAAAACAAAGGCATATAGTTAGTTCAGCAATCACAAAGTGAGATTTTCACGTTGTTTCAAACGCGCGAGTTGGTTGAGCAACAATACAAATTTGCAATATCTCAACAATACGATCCCCGCCATTATTAGTAGGCATTCGCCATATTGATAACCCGTCGCCGGAAAACTGGACAGGTCATAATCTATATAAAATATGGTTTAACGTTTTTGCATTTAATAATACGGCGACGATGGTCAGTTAAAAGAAAACCAATAAAATAAAACACAGGGATTATTTATGAATTAAGAATCTTTATTTTATTAATTTGCTTTTTATCTGTAGTTATACAATAAACACCTGTTGGGAAAATGGTAAGGATTGCCGATTAGTGGAGTGAGAACAACCACCCCACTAATATTCTGCTATTTCTTCATTTCATTGATAATTTCATCAATTTTTAACTCTACTAATTTTTCTACTGCCTCGCTTCTTGATGTACCGCTTAGCGCAGCCAGTTTGTCAATTTTGCGAAGAACACGGCGTCTAATCGACAGGGAAACGGAAGTTTTTATATCCTTATCCAGTACTACCCGTGCCCCCTGGTCATGTGTTTTTAAATCAGAATTAAGGTCCAGCGCCTCACTCATTCTCTTTAGTGTTTTCTTATCCAGTAATCCGGAATTTACCATCTGATAAGAGTGGCCAGCCTTACTGTATTTAATTTCAGCCGCGTAAGTTTCCCTCAGCTCTTTGAGCGCCCGGCTTAGTGTCGGCTCAGAACAGGCCAGCGTCGCGGTGATGGATTGCGCCGATACAGGCTTCCCTGAGCCAAGTATGTTAGCCAGGGTGTAAACTCTTTCCTGTCTGGTGTTTAATTGCATATTCAGTCGGTACCTGCCATATGGGTCAGTGGTTCTATAGGCTGAAAAATGTAAGTCGCACTCATTTTCCTGATCAGACCTCGATCACCTAATGCTTCAATGGGGTCAAGGCCACGCAGATTCCCGAAGTTGATTAGCTCGATTTCAGAGCGGCATACCCGCCAGGAAATAATGTACTCGTCTTCAAGATATCCAGTGCGTTTACTTACCCGCTGAGTGAAGCCTGAAATGACGACCTGTTCAAACGGAAGCGTCTGAAAAACGATTGCTGCCAATCTCAGCAGGCATCCGTGAACGTGTTTAGCGTAACTTTCCCGGACCGCTTTCTGTGTCATGGCTTTTTCATTGATATCAGTTCCCCGGGCATTCACGCTATACACTTTATCAGGCATATCCTCAATCTCAGGTAAATCAACATCAAGCCAGACTGTTGATTCTTCAGGCCGTACCTCAAACGACACCAGTGTTTCTCGCGGCCATTCTGTTTGCGAGAAAACTTCCTCAAGACAATGTTCAAAGAAGCGGGCGTCAGAGCGGAATTGCTCTTTCGCTAAGGCTACAGACTGCGTGTAATTTTTTTCATGCTCCTGGTACTGATGCTGCCATTCTGCGTACTGCTCAGCCCAGGCTATACGCTGTTTCTCATAACGCTGCTTCAGCAACGCATTTTCACGTTCAATATCAGCGACGGACGTCTGCCACCGCCGAAGATTTTCGTTCTGTCGCTCCTGTCGGGCTGCATCAGATTCAAACCATCCCCCAAGGAACCCGCGACCGGCATGCTCATCAGGTTCTGGAGGAAGTGGAATATATTCAGGTTTGTTTGGTCGTACCGGCGCAGGAAGAGAGAAACTGCCCTGACGGAGCGCCAGGTTCTGTGTCTCGAGCGTGGCCCAGGTATTCCCTCCCTTTGGGGAAGGGGAGAGTTCATTGATATTGGTTATCGCTGTTACGGTGGACATCAGTTTTTCCACCACCAGCTCCAGTTCAGACCTCAGACCGGGATCTGCCTGATGCCTGGTATTCACTCTTTCCCGTGCTGTTCTGTCAATCCGGGTGCGGTAACTCAGTCCCGTTCCGGGAAGACCCAGGTTGGCAAACGTTCCATTCTTTCCCACTGACAGCGAAGCTCCACGGGGGCCAATACTCAGGCTGGGGGCCCCGTTACTCAGGTTAACTCTGACCCCCGGGATAATGCTGATCGATTTACGAAATCTGAATCCCATATATGCTTCCTTAGTGCTGCTTAGAAACTGGAATAAGCCTGATTCCTTCCGGATTTTGCCCCGTAGTCAGACCGTATACCTGTCCCCGTCCCAGGATCCCCTGAGCCCACCGGCGATGGGTGGCCGGTTCACACATCGCTCCCTGAGATTTGAAGACTGCCTGGGTGGAATTCAGAATTCGTAACGCATCTGAATGCTCACCAGGAGACACTTTAAGCGCCTCCTCTATCACACTAATCTGATCAGGATGAATGGCCGTTTTCCCCACCAGCCCATGGGCGATATCCATAGAGAGTTCTCGTCCCAAAACGCCGTGATCGTCGATGTGTTCGCATACTGGTGCGGTAAGCGCAAAATCACGAGGAGCGAATACTGACACAAGCATTTTTATGACATAACCCATAGGAGTGTCATAAAGGGTCAGATCCCGTGGCCGTCGCAGAGACACGACGTTCATGAGATCGTTTCCGCCGATCCGCAAAGCGATTATGCGGTCACGGCAGTCATGACTCGAAAGTTCATTTGCCAGCGCCTGCATTTTAATAACATCATAGACTTCTTCGGTTTCAAGCGTTGGCATCATCATCAATGATGTTCCTGCCATGATGTCCCACCAAACCGGGAGCGTGGAAAGGGTGAATTTGGGCAGTACAAAACCATCAACTGCACTCAGGTCCAAATTAGTCGTTAACCATCTCCCCATATCAGGGTGACGTGGGCGGATAAATACCAGTGGGTACTTCTCATCATCGTTGACGGCTCTTGCGTGTCTCAATTGCTTCAAAAACAGTGAAAGATTCTGAATCGCAAGAGGGATGTCATGCTCGCTGACCGCATCTTCCAGGCAGACAACCAGAGAGCGCAGCCCCGGTATTTTCCCTTCCAGAACGACCTCAGCGATATCCTTGCGTGTGGCAGGCATATATAGCGTGGCACCGAGTTCCCATGGGGTGGGTTGTTTTTTCATCAGCGTACCTTTTTGATAATGGTAACCGCACGATACTGACCGAGCGTATCCCCGGCTTCCGTCACCTGGATACCTTTCTCTTTTGCCAGCCCAACCAGAAGAGAAACATCCGGGTCATCCATCTGGCGAACAAAAACATGATCAGGTACACGACGCAGAACCGCCCGCGTCGCTTCAGCGATACCCGGCTTAATGCGGTTAATGCTGTCCACCTCATAACGCTCAGCAAGGCTCTGGATAACTTTTCTGCTCAGCTGCCAGCGTGCGGCATTTTTCCCTGCGTCCCAGCCAGAAGCGGGAAGGGGTTTACCGTCAAGCTGTTCACGGAAATGTGCTACCGTATCCACCAGCATCTGGCTGCATTCAAAAGACTGAAGGTGATCGCAAACCACACAGCCATGCAGGCCTTCTTCGGCCCAGACAGAGCGCGAAATCAGACCCGAGACAGGCGCGCCCATGATACCGAACGGGATAAGCCAGTCATCGTCACTGGCAGCAAGCCAGGCACATCCGCAGGGGTCAGCCAGCACAACCAGTCGAGGCTGCTCCGGATAACCGGGACGGTCCTTCAGTGTGCGGGATAATTCGCCGGTAATAGCTCCTTTTCCCGTCCAGCCGTCGACAAACACTATGCCACCAGTACCATGGCGTGATTCGATAAAATCAAGCGCCGCAGCATCAATACCCCTGTCGCGGATAATGCTGATCCCGTAGTGGAAAGACTGTTTACCCATCGCACGCAGAGCCTGGTGCAGCATTACCCCCAGTGGAACACCAGCTCTGACCAGGCTGACCAGGACAATGGGTTCATCGCCAGCACGACGGGCCAGTTCACGAGCAAGATAAGATACCTCCCGTGCCAGACGTGCAGCTCCCGAATCAAGCGCACGGGTGAAAAGATCCAGGTGCCAGCGGGTAGGCTCTGGTTCCTGGCTTAACATGTCGGAATAATGCATTTTTCCTGACTGAATCAGTTCTTCCTTCAGGTCAACCGGTGTCATCTCCATGACAATGGGTTTCAGCAAAAAGTGAACATCGTCAGGTTTATAGGAACCAGAAAACGGGGCAAAATGCGACATCTTATTGCTCTCCAAAAATACGCTGTGATATGGCCTCGGCAAACTGACTCTGGCGTGGAAGACCAAACCAGCTGCAGAGTTTCATGAACCGATGGTCGCTCAGGCTGTCACCCAGCCCCATCACCGGGAAAACCCCACGCTCCTGACGCAGTTTCTCCAGCAACCATGAAACGGCCAGCCCTTTTTCTACCGGGCAGGGTAACCAGGCAATGTTGTTGCTGTTACGGTGGATGTAAAACCCTTCGGTCGAAAAAACGCGCTCAATCTCATCCCCGACAGCGTTCAGTTCATCAAGCTTCGTGCTGTCGCGATGCTTCATGACCAGATACACCGGAGTACCCTCATATTCGTAGTTGAGGCGTGCCCAGGCATTAATGCCTCGCGCATCCATGAGCTCGGTGATGATATGTTGCATTGATGTTAAGCGGTCGGCGTAGGAGGACAGGCACTCCAGCATATGGGCTTTCCAGTCGCTGTCTGGCGTACCATCTGGACGAAGGATCACCGCGCCATGAGTGGTCACTGCCCAGGAACGGAAGGGGATCTGTACCCGACTGATTTCTTCCGTACCTCTGGCCGTCACCGGAATGAGGTCCGCATGTTCCAGCAACCAGTCCACCAGCATGGCCTGCTCTTCGGTCATAAAGCTGCGAGGCGTGAGGCTGCGATCCAGTGCGCCGGTGCGGAACGGTTCAAGGGCAAGTTCATCAACCATTTTTCGGCGGGTCTGGAACAGGGTGTCATCGAGGTCGCTGAAGACGACGGGCTTATTCATAGGTAATCACCTCTACGGTGGGAGCGACAGCGGAAAGCGCCTCAAGCAGCCGGGGGTCCACGCTGGAAGCTGGCGTTTCGCAACAAATCAGGATCCGGTCAAACTGCTGATGAGCAACGTTATAGACATAATTTGGAATACCCAGTCCGTAGTTATCGCTGAAAGCAATGGCGGACTGGATAGCATAACCAGTGGAAATCGGTGAGCGGGTCGTCGAACTGAACACGACCTGAGCACCTGCCGCTTCAAGTCGCTCAGCCAGCAGGAACGGCTCCCAGACAAATTCACCGGTGCCCAGTACCAGAATGTTTTCACCGTGCGAAACCTGAACCTGGAGACCCAGGTCACTCGCCGGTATCTGCATCCCGAGTCGCCCCCAGGATTGTTTGCCTGTGATCGGGACGTTCCCTCTGGAGGTCACATTTACCTGGGGCATGACAGGAACCGGGGCATCCGGTTCGGGTGTCCAGCGCCAGTTGCCGGAGATGAGCGATACTGTATGTAGGGGCAGGGGGCTGTTCTGACTGAGTGCTTCTCCGCTCCAGTCAGTCAGCGTGACAGCAATAACCCGTCGTACCTTCCGGAGTGCACCCGATGCACGTAATGAGGCGAGAAGATTGAGGAACGTTTTCCCCGTCGTGGCTTCATCATCCACGAGCACTAATGTTTGTGCCTCCGCTACGGTTTGCCGCATGGCCGCAGAAACAGGATAGTAGATCAGGTGGTCTGTGGCATGGCTGTGCTCTTCTTTAAACTCGCACAACAGTTCAGCATCGACCGGATGGCGGGTTGATGTCAGATAAACACAGTCAGGGTGATGCTTACGCACCTCATCAAACACTCCCGCCCGAGGCCGACAGCCGTCTCAGCCATCCCGATAAATACCACCGGCCCGTCCAGAGTCCCGGGAAACTTCTCCGCCAGCTGTGTATAAACATTGCGCATGACCAGAGGAGAGACAGGAATATGTCGACCCAGCACTTTACTGACAAACAGAAATGCGCGTTTTGGATTCCGCCGTTCGGCGATATCAAAGAGATCAGTAAGAGGATAATCGGTTTCCTCGCTGCTTACCTCAATTCGCCCACAGGATAATGTCTTTTGATAACCGAAATTACCATCAATTGCTGACATATCTGTCTCCATTAATAAATTCTGTTGGTCAATGATGCCGGATAGAGTATGACATCAGTGACAGAGCGGACGACTGCAGGTGAAAAATCAGTTTTCGCTGACTGCCTGACCTGATCATCATCCATCAGCCCAAGTGTATGGAAGGCATACAGACCCGGAAGATTCACGCCACTGTGCTGCGTATAACCGATACCACCTGATGGCCGCATGTTAATTTCCAGCAATAGTGGTTTGCCTTCGGCATTATGGCGAGTCTGTACATTGACCATGCCGTCTGCGTTCATTAGGCGGGCGCAGTTGATGGCAAGTTCAATCGCTTCCCCTTCATTTTCCAGATACTGAAGCACACCTTCTTTACGCCGCCCGATAGCGGCCAGGACCGTGCCTTGACTTACCACCATATCCACAGAGTATTCTGGTCCGGGTAAATAGGGCATCAGTACTTGTGGAGTAAAGCAGTCCATACGGGCATGAGCAGCCAGGTATTGTGATGGGTGGATAACACGGCTATCAGGATTGTTGAGAAAAGCTACCGGGGAAACATTGTCATCAAAACGCCAGAATCCCATGCCATAAATGCCTGTAACAGGTTTAATGCAGAGGCAATCAGAAGGGAAAGGGGGATGATTCAGCAGAGTACGAAGCTCGTCTACATTTTTTACCCGAACCGACGGGACAACCGGAAGTCCATTTTTTTCCATAAACTCGGAAAAAGTAACTTTTTCATCGGCTAATTCAAACCAGTGAGTACCCGTTGACCCGGTAGTCAGGTGTACACCAGAACGTTGAATGTTTTCCCGGTGGCTTTCAAACCATTTACAGTTGCGACCAGTATGTATCGCATTAATACCATGAGCGTCAGTAATGGAATGAATAAAAGAAAGACGTTCTTCTTCGTTGTTAGGTTCGATCATTGAAAAATCGGAAACAGACAAGATCTCTTTCCTCTCGTTGCGATGAGAAGAAAAGATTTCAATATCCTGATTTTCCTTTTCCGCAAATGATTTCACTCCAAGGACAATGTCTCGCTGGGAAGATAGCCCTTCCATAAACCAAATTTTCTTTTTCATTTTTTATAATTGTCGCCTGAAAAGGGGATGAGATTTTTGTAATACATGAGTCTAAGAACCGACCTGCGCCATGTCAATCATAATATGATAATCACTCGCTGTTTTTGATTTTCCGGTTAGACCACAAAACCACTTAATAACAATAACATACATCAAACCATCACCTACCCACCCAATGTAATTAAACGTAAATTCCAGAAACCCACCAGTTTTTACCTTGCGGGTGAACTTTGTCATGATATGATTTAGATGCACTCTGTTTGAAAATGAATTTTATAAAAACCCGGTCAATACCTTTTAAGGAATGAATATGGTTTCTTTAAGTAAAAACCAGACAGTATCACTCAGCAAACAATCCACTGCTCTCAGCCAGCTTCAGTTCGGACTGGGTTGGGATCCTGTTAAGAAAAAGGGATTATTTGGCAGCATTTTTGGTGGCAATGATTCCATAGACCTGGATGCAGGTTGCGTTCTTCTGGATGCCGCAGGTAATAAAATTGACACCATCTGGTTTCGTAAACTGAAATCCAGCTGTGGTTCTGTCGTCCACTCCGGCGATAACCTGACGGGTGAGGGGGATGGCGATGATGAAATCATTCACGTCAACCTCTTAAAATTGCCGGCAAATGTCGAATACCTCGCTTTTACTGTGAACAGCTTCCGTGGACAGTCCTTCAACGACGTGGATAACGCCTTCTGCCGCGTCGTGGATCAGACCAATAAGGAACTTGCCCGCTATCAGCTGACAGAACAAGGCCCACATACCGGCATCATTATCGCTTCACTGAGGCGCAACAACGGCCACTGGGACTTTACCGCCCACGGTAAAGCAAGCGGTGGCCGCACAATCGACGATATGCAATTCGATATCGTCAGTACGGTGGTAAAAGCATGAATCTGACACCGGGGGGCAATGCCCCCGTACCTGCTCAGGAACTCCGCGTTAGAGTCATTGCTGGTGGTCCTGTTGATGCCTCGGCGTTTAGATTATTCGCTGACGGGAAAGTTCGGGGTGACAGCGATATGGTCTTTTACGGGCAACCCCGTAATGAAGATGGTTCCATTAGCTTCAGTACTGAAGGGACCAATAGCGTTTTCACCGTTGATCTGTCCCGCCTCAAGCCCGACGTGCAGAAAGTCGCGTTCACCGTTACCTGTGACGGCAGTCATACAGTTTCCTCCCTGAATCATCTGTCCATACAAATTGAAAGTGGCAATACCTCGCTGATCAGTGGTCAGGTAGAACTGAACGGCCGTCAGGAAGCTGCTCTGATCCTCGGTGAAATCTATCGCAGGAATGGTGACTGGAAATTTCGTTTTATCGCCCAGGGCTTCAATGGTGGCCTGAAACCTCTCGCTGAGTACTATGGCGTCAACGTCGCGGATGATCCAGCTCCAGTCACTCCGCCACCAGCGCCTCCGGCTCCGCCTAAAGTTAGCCTGAGTAAAGTTTCTCTGACCAAAGAGAAGCCTGCCATCAGCCTTGCCAAAAAAGACAATTTTGGTGAAATCCGCATCAATCTGAACTGGCATCGTGGCTCGGGTTCAGGCGGGTTACTGGGCGGTATGTTTGGTTCGAACAAAGCGATAGACCTGGATCTTGGCGCATTCGTTGAACTCGCAGATGGCTATAAGTCAGTTGTTCAGGCACTCGGTAATGCTTTTGGTAACTATCACTCTGAGCCATATGTTCAACTGCAGGGTGATGATCGTACCGGCGAGGCTCTGGATGGGGAATGGCTACACATCAATGGCCGCGAATGGAAAGAAATTCGCCAGGTACTGATTTATGCCTTTATCTATCAGGGCGTGCCCAGCTGGGACAAAACCGATGGCGTGGTGACATTACATGTTCCGGAGCAACCACCGATTGAAACGCGTCTGACTGAAGGGGATAACAAACGCACGCTTTGTGCGATTGCCCGCCTGGTCAACGAGAACGGTTCCATTCGTGTGGAACGTATTAACCAGTACTTCAGAGGCCAGGATGAAATGGACCGCGCTTTTGGCTGGGGGTTTCGCTGGTCCAGAGGTTCCAAATAAACGCAATGATGAGGGTATGAGAATGAGTTTTTTCGACAAAGTAAAAGGGGCTTTGACCTCGGGTCGTGAGGAATTGACCCGCCAGGTAGGCCGTTACAAAAACAAGAAATTTATGCAGGGTACCGTCGCGGTATGCGCCCGTATCGCTGTTGCCAGTGACGGCGTTAGCTCCGAAGAAAAACAGAAGATGATTGGATTTCTGCGATCCTCAGAAGAGCTGAAAGTCTTCGATACAGCAGAAGTTATCGAGTTTTTTAACAAGCTGGTGACCAGTTTCGACTTTGATCTGGAAATCGGAAAAGGCGAAACGATGAAATATATCCTCGCCCTGAAAGACCAGCCAGAGGCAGCTCAACTGGCTCTTCGTGTCGGTATTGCTGTCGCTAAAAGTGATGGCAACTTCGATGATGATGAGAAGAGTGCTGTCCGTGAAATTGCCCGTTCGCTGGGTTTCGACCCGGCTGAATTTGGCCTCTGATAAACAACGGATAAAGGTACGATATGGTTTCCACTCACATCGGTTTTCCGGCTGAAACAGTGACGGTCTTTGTTGCTCTGTCGGTCGGCGCCATCTTTATTGACCTGTTCATGCACCGACATGACAAGCCAATTTCCCTCAAAAGCGCAGCCTTATGGTCCGTTTTCTGGGTTGTTGTCGCGATGGCATTTGCCGGTTTCCTTTTTGTGCATCACGGAGCCGAGGTTGCCAGCCTGTTTGTCACGGGTTATGCCCTTGAGAAGGTGCTGTCAGTTGATAACCTGTTTGTCATGATGGCGATTTTCTCATGGTTCTCAGTTCCGGACCGTTACCGTCACCGGGTTCTGTACTGGGGGATCATTGGCGCTATCGTATTCCGGGGGATTTTCGTTGCGATCGGTACCGGTCTGCTTAGCCTTGGCCCTTATGTCGAGCTGATCTTTGCCGTTGTTGTTGCCTGGACTGCGGTCATGATGCTCAAAGGCGGTGGGGATGATGACGAAATTGAGGATTATTCTCAGCACCTTGCTT
This sequence comes from Klebsiella sp. KPN54798, assembly GCF_021184225.1. Classification (NCBI taxonomy): domain Bacteria; kingdom Pseudomonadati; phylum Pseudomonadota; class Gammaproteobacteria; order Enterobacterales; family Enterobacteriaceae; genus Klebsiella; species Klebsiella sp. KPN54798. Next base: position 42,915 of record NZ_CP089235.1, read on the forward strand.
ATCGTCTGGTTAAACGTTTCTTCCCGATTTGGCCGAAACTGTCCGGACATGCATTCCTGCTGACCCAAAAAGAAGTGGATGCCGAACTGGCTAAACCAGAAAACAAAGACGTATCTGTAGGGCGACTGAAAAAGGCAGCGCTATACGCCACCCCATTGATGTTATGTGTGGCTGTAGTGGAACTCTCTGACGTGATGTTTGCCTTCGACTCTGTCCCGGCAATTATTGCAGTCAGTCGTGAGCCACTGATTGTGTATAGCGCCATGATGTTCGCAATACTGGGCCTGCGTACTCTGTATTTCGTACTGGAAGCCCTGAAACAGTATCTGTCCCAGCTGGAGAAAGCTGTTATCGTCCTGCTGTTCTTCATTGCGTTTAAGCTGGGTCTGAACGCTACCGATCACATCTGGCACCATGGTTACAGCCTGTCTGCGACCACCAGCCTGTATGTCGTACTGGGTGTACTGGCTCTTGGTATTCTGGCCAGTGTCATCTTTCCGGAAAAGCCGGAAGCTGAAAATAAAGAAAGCTGATCTCAGCTGATTAATGATTAACGAAAGAGGATAAATAGATGAGCGTTTCACTATCTAAAGGCGGCAACGTTTCCCTGAGCAAAACCGCGCCAAGCATGAAAAACGTCCTGGTTGGCCTTGGCTGGGATGCACGTTCTACGGACGGTCAGGACTTTGACCTCGATGCTTCCGCATTTCTGCTGGCAGCCAATGGCAAGGTTCGTGGCGATGCAGATTTCATTTTCTATAACAACCTGAAATCTGCTGATGGTTCCGTTACTCATACCGGTGATAACCGTACCGGTGAAGGTGATGGCGACGATGAATCCCTCAAAATCAAACTGGACGCGGTACCTGGGGATGTCGACAAAATTATTTTCGTTGTCACTATCCATGATGCTCAGGCTCGTCGCCAGAGCTTCGGTCAGGTTTCCGGCGCATTTATCCGTCTGGTGAATGATGACAATCAGACTGAAGTTGCTCGCTACGATCTGACAGAAGACGCTTCTACTGAAACTGCCATGCTGTTTGGGGAGCTGTATCGTCACAACGGAGAATGGAAATTCCGTGCGGTTGGCCAGGGTTATGCTGGTGGACTGGCTTCCGTGTGCGCTCAGTACGGCATCAACGCGTCCTGATAAAAAGTAACTTTCTTACCCAAATCATTCGGGGGTGATGCCCCCGATATCCACGACCCGATATCTACGATTAGCAGGAGCAAAAAATGGCTGTTTCTCTCGTTAAAGGCGGTAATGTTTCTCTGACTAAAGAAGCCCGAGCATGAATGTTGCTCTGGTTGGCCTGGGCTGGGATGCACGCGTTACTGATGGTCAGGCATTTGATCTGGATGCATCAGTATTCCTTGTTGGCGAAAACGGTAAAGTGCTGTCCGATTCGCATTTCGTATTTTATAACAACACCACCAGCCCGGATGGCGCAGTACAGCATCAGGGTGACAACCGTACCGGTGAAGGCGACGGTGACGATGAGCAGGTCAAAATTGATCTGACAAAAGTGGCCGCAGACGTTAAGAAGCTCGTATTCGCAGTCACCATTCATGAAGCAGACAGCCGTAAGCAAAATTTCGGCATGGTCAGTAACAGCTTTATGCGTGTGGTGAACAACGATAATGGCGCCGAGATTGCACGCTTTGACCTGTCAGAAGATGCCTCTACTGAAACCGCAATGATTTTCGGTGAACTGTATCGCCATGGCGCGGAATGGAAGTTTAAGGCTGTAGGACAGGGCTTTGCTGGTGGCCTGGCTGCGCTGGCAACCCAGCACGGCATCAACATCTGATAAACCAGTAAAACCAAACCCCGGCCTGTCCGGGGTTTTTTCTACCCGCTGAGAGATCCCTTTACCCGGCAACAAGGAGCCTAAATGCAATTACAATCAGGGCAGAACATTCCGCTTCACACAGCTACACTGACTCTCCGGCTTGATTATCCCCCCAGTCCTGGATTTCACAGTCCCCCTGAGACTTGCCTGTTTATGCTGAATGCTGAGGGAAAAGTGACAGGCGATGCCGATTTTATCTTTTACAACAATCTCAGTGCTGCCGGTGGCAGTGTGAAACTCAACCCCGGTCACCAGCACGCAGTCGTTCATTTTGCGCTTGAGCAGATCCCGGATACGATTCAGAAGATTGCAATCACTATGGTGATAGATGGCAGTGATACGATAAGCGGCCTCGCGCAACTGAAACTTTCTGCTGAAAGTCAGGCCACCTTTTTTGTCGATCTCAATGGCCGCACAGAAAAGGCTGTAATTATGGGGGAAGTTTACCGATACCAGGGCAACTGGAAGCTCAGGGCGCTTGGGCAGGGATTTAATGGCGGGCTTGAGCCACTGGCAGTCAGCTATGGTGTGGACGTGGAACCTGCAGCAGAAGTTGTACCGCAACCAGCCCGGATCAGCCTTGAAAAGAAACTCGAAGGTAAAGCGCCTGCGCTTATCAGCCTGGCTAAGAAAGCCAGTATTTCACTGGCAAAACACAAACTGGATACCGTTGAAGCACGAGTCGCTTTTGTTCTCGATGCCTCAGGCTCTATGACCGGCCAGTTTAAAAAAGGACATGTACAGGCCGTTCTTGACCGTATAGCTGTCCTGTCTGTCCAGTTCGACGATGACGGCACGATGGATGTATGGGGCTTTGCTGAGCGTCACAAGAAATATCCTGACGTCACACTGGACAATCTTGACGGATACATTGCTGCCATTCAGAACACGGGTAAACGATCGGCCTGGGAAATCCTTCCCGGCCTTGGCGGGACGAACAATGAGCCGCCAGTCATGAATGAGGTTATCGATTATTTCAAGGAAAGCACCTTACCCGTTTTTGTCGTGTGCATTACAGATGGCGGGATCTGCAAAACACGAGAAATTAAAGAGGCCATCCGCCGCTCAGCCAACTATCCTGTCTTCTGGAAGTTCGTGGGACTGGGCGGATCAAATTATGGGATTCTGGAGAGGCTGGACACCTTTAGCGACCGTCGCGTAGACAACAGCAACTTTTTTGCGATCGATAATTTTGCCCACATTAAGGACGAAGAGTTGTATGAAAAACTTCTCGAAGAGTTCAAAGACTGGCTTGGACTGGCAAAAAAGGAAGGCATTATCTGACTCATCGCCCCGGTAAGGGGCGATAGGCCTGCTGCCATGACGACACCTTTTCAAAGTACGCAGAGCTAAACAGGGCTATACGCAGATGTGATCGCTGAAACCCAATTTCACCCAGTAATTTAGACCCAGGAACACATCGGCAGGGATGAAAAAAACCCGCTCGGAAAAGCGGGCTGAAAGTAGGTATTCCAATGGTAACAGGTTGAAGCATACCTAATAGTCCGAGCTACCGATTTACCAGGATGCACTCTTTTTTTCACCAGTTACAGTGGTTAAATGTAGAATATATGTTACTTTTATGTAAAGAAGAAATTACATAACGATAAAGGGCAATTTTTATCTGATGATTAGCTTACGACGGAAACCTTGATGGAAGTGACGCCAGTGAGGCTCAGTCGCTGCGGAAAGGAGTTCATAATCTCCCCGCGTATCACCCCATGCTCGAAGATGATAGTCAGTCAGAGGTCCATATTCTTTTTCAAGCCGGACAATTTTCTGTGAGCACCTGCAATTATGACCACTGATTCTGCCGGTCAGAATGCCGTCTTTTGTCTCTAATTGTGTACCAATCAGTTTGATCCTAAGTTTTTCGGCAAAGGGTCTGAGTACAATTTCCGGCGAGGCAGAACATAAGGTGACGATCGCGCCGGAAGTGACTTCATTCGCCACAGCAATCAAACCTGCCGGGCGCATGAGGCGATGCCAGTAGAGCTGACAGAATTCCTCTGCTTTAGAAGACACCCACTTTTCCTCAACACCAGTAAGAAAAGTTGTAATGAGCGTTTCTTTAAGCTCATCACGCGTCATCTGCTTACGCATACAGCGTAACGTGGGTAGAGCCATGCTGACGATACGTCGCGAAAACGCCCGATTGCCAAAGGCAAACCGCAGAAAAGGGATAAAGCTATCATGCCGCGTTAACGTACCGTCAAAATCAAATACAGAGAGCATGCGGGGCTGAATGACGTTCATCGTGATCTTATTCCGTTGGATAGTAGGTTACTTCTGCCAGCCGCTGCACTATACCACCAGGACGCGAATAACAGTAACCGCACGTAAGGTGCTGACATCCTGCTCGCGTCAAAATGAAGGGCAGGGGTCCAGGCACCTCCTGAGAAAAAAGTAACTTTTTCGTGATTGTTTGTTCTGTCAGATCTGATGCGACAACCCCAGACTCTGGATTGATGGAGGGCAGTATATTACTGTTCCTTCACAAGTAATGAGTTCTGATCTCTGTAAGCATACCTGTCGCATCCAGCACGCTGAAACAGTACCCCGGAACTGTCTGGTGTCAGGACAAGTCCACCTTGTGCAGCATGTACGTGGAGAAGCGTATCCCCACCCGACACATTCAGATGTAGTGCAGGCACGCCATGATTGATTTCCAGTAATAGACGGCTTTGTTGAATAAATCGAAATTTTGGTGAGTTGAAGGATCAGATCACGCATTATCCTGACTATACTGGCAGTTCCGTGGCAAAGCAAAAGTTCAAAATCACCAACTGGCGCAACTACAACAAGGCCCTGATTAATCGTGGCTCCATCACTTTCTGGCTTGATGATGAGGCGATTCAGGCCTGGTATGAGTCAGCAACGCCTGCATCGCGGGGACGACCTCAGCGCTATTCAGATCTTGCCATCACAACCATCCTGGTGATTAAACGCGTATTCCGGCTGACCCTGCGAGCCGCTCAGGGCTTTATTGATTCCATTTTCGCCCTGATGGATGTCCCGCTGCGCTGTCCGGATTACACCAGTGTCAGCAAGCGGGCAAAGTCGGTTAACGTCAGTTTCAAAACGCCCACCCGGGGTGAAATTTCGCATCTGGTGATTGATTCCACAGGGCTTAAAGTCTTCGGTGAAGGTGAGTGGAAAGTCAAAAAGCACGGCAAAGATCGCAGTCGTATCTGGCGGAAACTGCATCTGACTGTTGACGCGAGTAGGCATGAAATCATCTGCGCGGACCTGTCACTGAACAACGTCACGGATGCTGAAGCATCCCCGGGGCTTATCCGGCAGACCCACCGAAAAATCAGGTCAGTTGCTGCGGACGGCGCTTACGATACGCAGCGATGTCATGACGAACTGCCTCGCAAGAAAATCAGCGCGCTCATTCCTCCCCGAAAGGGAGCGGGATTCTTGCCTGGTGAGTATGCAGAGCGCAATCGTGCTGTTGCGAATCAGCGACTGAGCGGGAGCAATGCACGGTGGAAATGGACAACAGATTACAACCGTCAGTCGATAGCTGAAACGCCGATGTACAGGGTAAAGCAGTTGTTCGATGGTTCGCTGGCGTAGCGTGATTACGATGGTCAGGCTGCAGAGGCTTTGGCCATGGTGCGTGCGCTGAATAAAATGACAAATACAGGCATGCCAGATCTTCGGACCGGATTTACCTCGATAAAGGGCTGACCGGCTCAAACCGGCAACGGCCCGGACTTGATCAGGCGCTGGCCGCTGTGCGCAGCGGTGATACGCTGGTTGTTCTGTTCCCAAGCTTGACCGGCTGGCGCGGTCAGTTCCTGACGCACGAGAGATAGCGGATGCACTACAGTCCAGAGGCGTGAAGCTGGCGCTGGGAGCCAGCCTCTACGATCCGGCAGATCCTATGGGGCCCAGCGGAAGCGAAGCTACAAAATGCGACATTTGACGTCTATCATAACGGCGGGCTCTGTTGAACCCACCGTAAGTCGTTATCTAAAATTACAGGTGCGTTTTAAACCATTCTGTCTGAATGCTGATAACCTGCTTAAAGTGCTCTCCTGCATAAATGTCGTAATGGCGGGCACTGCTTTCCTCATATAGCCTTTTTTCTTTGGCCCCCACCGCGTCAAATAAGGCCCGTCCCTGCTCCGGTGGATTAACCGTATCCTGACCAGCAATAACGATCAGGGTCGGGCACATCACCTGTGAGGCATTCAATGCGGGTTTGTACAGAAGAGTTTCGCGCACCGTAAGAAACGGTATTTTAATGTCCATCTTTGGGTACTGCGTTCTGTTTTCTTCGAAAAATGATTTTGATTCTGCATCGCTCAGTACCCGGTTGACACCCACGAACATTTCTTTACCTGTGTTCTTCTGCTTTTCAGCCATCTTGTCCAGGGTTGAAAGAAAAGCTTCTTTCTCTTCATTATTCATATTCCCGGTGACTATCTCTTCACCGTCTGCAAAAGCCAGCTGGCTGACAATACATTTGATTCCCGGGTCTCTGACCGCCGCACCAAATACGTGGCATCCCCAAATGATGTTCCCCACAGGCCAATACGCTGCGCATCAAGGGAGGGCTGTTCTCTTGCCCAGTTAACAACAGAGATAATATCGTCAATTTGCATAGCAGGAACCAAGCGGCCGCGTTCGCCGTCACTGTCCCGAAACCACGATAATCAAACGTGATGGTGGAAAATCCGGCGCGGGTAAATGCTTCAGCAAAATCAGGTAGCAGAATTTCTCTGATACCACAGAAGCCATGGCACAAAATGATCACCGGGCTTTTTGTACTGTCGGAGGAGAGCGAAGCGTCAGAACGATGCCGTCAGACAGTTTTTGTGTTGAAATTTCCATCAATATATATGTCCTTTTATCAAGTTAGTCATTAAAAGCAAAATTAATCCTCTGGAATCTTTTCTTCCTGCAATGCATGGTTAAGGTTTCGATAGCAGACGCTGTTTCACGATATTTTTTCACCAGAAAGGTTCCCGGCATCCGCGTTTCCGGCTGCTTTCCTTACGCGAAGAATGGTCTGCCGTGTAGTGCTAAACTCACGGGCAATAGACCAATACTTACTCCAGCGTTAAGACGTTCCAGCACCACCTGCTGCTGTACCCCATTGAGTGACGAAGGACGCCCGAAGCGTTTTCCCGAAGCCCTGGCTCTTGCAATCCCTGAATGTGTACGCTCAATCAGCAGGTCTTTCTCAAACTCAGCGACGGCCGAAATCACCTGCATGGTCATCCTGCCGGCCGCGCTGGTGAGGTCCACGCCGCCCAGCGCGAGACAGTGTACGCGAATACCGGACGCTGCTAGTTGTTCCACCGTTTTCCTAACGTCCATAGCATTTCGTCCAAGACGATCCAGTTTAGTGACAATCAGCACGTCACCATTTTCCATTCTGTCGAGCAGACGGGTAAATCCAGGCCGCTCACTGGCAGCAACCGAACCACTGATGTGCTCCTCAATCAGTCTCTGGGATTTGACGGTAAAACCAGCAGCTTCTATTTCCCTGCGCTGGTTTTCCGTGTTCTGCTCCAGTGTAGAAACACGGCAGTAGGCAAAAACGCGTGACATGATGAAAATTTCCGTCCGAAAAGGATGTACGAATCATAATGCATATCCGAAAGTAATTTCACTTACTTTCGGACAGTATTAAGACCCTGTGTACGAAACCGAACGGTTCTGGGCACCATCAGGCTGCCAGCGCCAGCCGTTGATCCATGTTCAGCTCGATACGTCCATACGGATTAACATGGTGGTATATCAATGGGGTCAGACCACGCCAGTCTTCTTCTGTCATTCTCTGCTGCCAGGCCGGCTCTGTCAGCACATTTTGAATCAACAGGGTATTGATATAGACCAGGCTGATTTGCAACAGGTGCAAAGAGAGCATCGACAGTTCCTGATCCGCAGGCCGGTTGCTGGTAAATTCTCCGTGTTCGCCATAAAAAATAAAATTATTGGCGCTGTTCCAGTTTTCCACGACGTTGAGACCCGCATTAATTTCGCAACGCAGTGACTCATCGTGTAAATAACGGCAGAGGAAGATGGTCTTAATCGCTTTGCCCAGCTCCGCGAGTGCCTTATAGGTTGGATGCTGAATGTTATTGCGGGTGAATCGTCGTAATATGGCCTCGGGTTCTGCCGTTCCGGTTTTAAGTGCCGCTGTATATTTGATTATCTCGTCATACTGTTGTGCAATAAGCTCCCAGTCGATCCCCCGGGTTAAAATCGGCGTAAGATGCGGGTACAACGATGTATCTTCCTTTTCACACACATACAGTTTCTGTCGGGCGATCGCTTTCAGGCGCGGCAATAGATCGAACCCCAGCACATCACTGAACGCAAAGGCCACCTCACTTTGTCCGTGGCTGTCCACATACTGGTGGTTAATTTCCATGTCGGTACAGTGACGCAGAACACCTTCCATCATGGCGGCCACCTCCGATGAGGAACAGCGGCGCAATTGTGAATAAATACAGGTGGAATGCGTATCCACATGCCAGTAAATCATCACGCCGCGCCCGCCATAGCGAGCATGCCATTCTGTCATCAGATTCTGATCATAAGCACCAAACTTTCGGGAGTCCGCCGCACAGGATGTCGTCGCATTCCCCCAGATAGCGGGCTGACGAATTCTGAAAATACCATTCACAATATGTGAAATCGCTGAGCGCAAAGCATCTTTCTGAATAAACCGCCGTTTAACGTAACGCAATTCATCATAACTGACGCGGGGTTGCTGGCTGGCGATACGTTTCAGCCCTACATTCGTTCCGAGGCCAAACAGACATAACAACAGGCGGCGTTGTAATACCTCAGGCTCCAGCACTTCCCGACTGGCCGATGTGCGAAATAACCACGAGAAATGTTCCCGTAAATCCACCTCCTTGAGTATGTCTATCAACTCCAGATCGGCCCAGCGCTGGCCAATCTCCTGCTTCAGCGCTGCGGTGTTGGGCGGCTCCGTTTGTTTATCCAGCGGCGTCAGGTGGATACGATTTTTCCCCTGTTCCCTGATGCGAAGTCTGGGATTATCCGGCAGGCCATTATCCAGCGTACCGAGCCACTGGCGCATCCTGTCTTTGATTTGATTAATAAAGGTTGTCGCATCAGTGGGTGCCTGCAACAGGGAATAATAATATGCGCGGTTAGTGGCAAAATCGGCAGGGAGATCTTCTGCCGGATCACGATAGCGATCCGCGCCGGTGACCCAGATTTCTTTGTTGCGCAGACTTTTGCGTAAAGCCCGTAATACACAAATTTCATAGTTGGTACGATTAATACGCTCTTCACCGGACTGGCTCTGTACGATGACAACATCCCGCCATTTTTTCTGAATAATACCGTCAACAGGCACATCACCCACCGCATAGAAATGCTGATTGCTGGTCCTGTTTTCCTTAATAATCTGGATAGCATCAATCACGGGCCGATAGAGGGCATTGCCGGACTGAAACTCAAGCCGGTCCAGTACCGGCATCAACATCCTGCGATAGTGGTTACCGTAAGAAGAACGCATGGATTCATGTACTTCCTGCTCAGTATTCACCCCTAGAGTTTTGAATTCATCGACCAGATTTTGCAGCATTTTCTGTGAGACAACAGGATAGACAACTTCCTTTATGACACCGTCTGGCTGGTCAACGGTAGCCTCGGCCATGCGGAATAGCAGACGCGCCTTGCCCCTGACCTTTTTAAACGCCGCAAACTGCTTTTTATCGACCTTTTTTTCAGCACGGGTACCGAGATTATGGATCAGCACCATCAACATCTCAATCAACGCATCGGTCAGTTGCTGGCGGCGACGCCAGCAAAACATAGCTACCATGCTGTAACGGATCGCTGAAGGGTGGCGACGAAGCTCCCTGATCGATTCACTGGCACACCGTTGTTGAAACTGGACGATGAATTTAGGAGATATGCCCTGAAAAATATTCGGCAGTAGCGCAACACCATCAAGGCATTTTAGTTGGGCGATGACGGAAAGGACATTCTCCAGACTGGGCCTTCCCGGGTCAGCTTTGAGGCCGCTGAATGTGACTTCGTTTACCTGGGCAGCGCCCGGTTCTTCGGCAGACAGTAGATGATTGATGGCAACCTTACTGTCGAGTGAAAGTCGGGTAAATATGGTGTTTTGTTGCTTTGTTTCGAACTGGTGTACAGCTGAACGTATAATCCGCTCCAGGTGCTCGGTGGCTGGCCGTTCAATCAGCTGTTCCTGACACCAGTCAGTAACAAGTTCACTGCCATGTACGGCCTGCGGATTTAACGGGAGGATAAATTCGGTTAACCAGGCGCTGAGTCGTGCGATATCAGCTTTACTGGGGAGTCTGACACCCAGATAGCGACGAATATGTTGTCGGTGTCGGTGTCGCTGAGCCTGCCGTCCCTGAAACGGATAGTTTTCAGGGGATACGGAAGCGCATCCGACCTGCTCAGCGATGGTGTGCACAATGCCGGAAGGGAAATCGTGTACAGAGTCGGGATAATGGCCCTGAACCTGTCGGAATTTTAGTTGAAGGGCAAATCCCAGACGCCCCGTATCGGTCATCCCCGGTAGCAGGGAAAGCTCGTCAGCAAGCAAATGCCACTCGTCCCTGTCATCAAAAGCCTTCTCCTGTAACAACATCCCAACTCCCTGAATCATCAATGGGTAACCGCTATGGTAACCATTTCACAGGTGAGTAATTTTTATTCAGATCCAGTTCAAAAAAGTCAGATGCCGCATTTTGCAGCTTCGCTCCCACTAGGCCCAAAAGTGGTGAACGGGCAGCGTCAGAGGGGATGACCACGACTGAGGGCAGCAGTGAAAGCAACGGTTCTGCTCCCGTAGTATCGAAGGAGAAATAGCCACAGAGAATATTGGCCACTTCGCCATCACCTCCAAAACTGAGACTATTACCTGAACATTCAGCAAAGATATCTTCGCACCATTGTGTTGGAGTAGAAGGGTTATCTACCAGAGAAAAAAGGGTCTCAGGCTTCACCAGGAACCCATCTCCTTGCTGCAGTTCAATGGAGTTTTCAACGCCTTCCACTATAAGCATTCCATGTCCAGAAACCATGAATCCAAAGCGAATTGAAGCACTTCTTACAAAGCTTATCCCCCACGGGGCATGCGGTAAAAGGCGTGAATAAAGTGCGCTTTTGAGACGCATAGCAGCAAATACATCATCGAGAGGATCCATTTTTTCCCTCTTTCATGGACGGTTAGTCAGTAATAATGTCTTTTCAGACATTCTACATCCAGTAAAAAAATTTTAAGGTAGCGACGTACTCAACAAAACCAAAGAGAGCAATATGCATAGCTATCGACTTGAGAGTTTCGGAAGTTTACAAGGACTGAAGTTAATTGAGGAACAGCAGCCAGTCCCCGGGCGTAATCAGGTTCTGATAAAGGTCCGCGCCTGTAGTCTTAATTATCGTGATCTGGCCATTCTGTACGGAACAGGCACATTAACCCCTAAAGCCGGGCTGATCCCTTTATCGGACGGGGCTGGTGAGGTCGTGGCTACAGGCGATTCTGTGGGCCTGTTTAAAAAGGGGGATCGGGTTGTGGGAACCTTCTTTCCTCACTGGTTTGGTGGAGCACGGGATGCCGCTGCAGGGAGAGGAACTTATGGCACTCAGGCCGATGGATGGTTAACCTCATACAAAGTGGTTGATGAAGAGTCTCTGGTTTCTGTACCTGATTACCTGAGCTGGGAACAGGCTGCCACTCTCCCTTGCGCAGCAGTTACAGCATGGAACAGCCTTCAACAGTCGCGGTCTGTATTACCGGGAGAGACTGTGCTTACCCAGGGCACAGGTGGAGTCTCACTGTTTGCGGTGCAGTTCGCCAAAATCATGGGGGCACGCGTTATTGCGTTAACGTCAAATGATGTAAAAGCACAGCTATTGTCGGCGCTTGGTGCCGATCATGTCATCAATTACCGACATTATCCTGAATGGTCAGTAAAAGTCCGGGAACTGACACAAGGCAGGGGGGTTGACCGTATTGTGGAAATTGGCGGGCCGGGAACCTTAAATCAGTCTTTACTCTCCGCAGCGCCGGGAGGGGAAATTGCTCTGCTGGGCTTTGTTGCACAGGGAAGTGCATCAGTCGATTTTATGACTTTGTTCAAAAGTGGCGCAACTGTAAGACCTTTCAGTGTTGGCAGCCGCGAGGATTTTGTCGCTATGAATCGGGCGCTGGTAAAAAGTCAGCTTCAGCCGGTTATAGACAGGGTATTCGAGTTTGAACATGCTGTTGAAGCATGGCGATATTTTGAAAGCCAGCAACATACTGGCAAAGTGGTCATCACGATGAATTGAAGCAGAAAGAGCCCTGATGCCCACTAAAGGCCGGGGCTTATGCCATAAGAGCAGACAGGTTTGTTCGTCGATGATGATTTCCTGCAGTTAAACGCCTCACCTCGATATTGTCTGCGTTTTACGAACTTCCGTTTTTCACTCATAGCGGACTGCGCTCACTTACTGCTGTGAGCGTTACCTTGAGTTTAATGCCAGCCAGGTATAGTCAGGTTGACAGTACTTGTTTCAGACCTTCGTCATTAAAAACGGTTCCGGTCTTCAGGACGCCATAACACCAGTGCACCAGTTTCCGCATCAGCGCGCCAATGGCTACCATTTTAGGTTTACCCCGCAGGCACATCTCATCGTAAATATTACGCATTCGCTTATTGTAGATTTTTCCGCACAGGGCGGACATGTAAAGCCTCGCTCTCAACTGAGGGGGGCCGATTTTCGACATCCGCGGTCGGCTCCGGACCGATGTGCCTGAGCGTTTCTCGATCGGCACCACGCCCAGAAAGGCGGCAGCCTGCTCAGCTGATGCAAAGTTATGGCTGCGAAGCTCGACCAGCATATGCATCCCCAACTGGGGACCAACCGATTTAATTGAGTTCAGCAGTGTATAATCACGCCTCAGTGCAGGGCTGGCTTTGATATGTGCTTTAATCTGCCGCTCGATATTACTTACCTCCTCGCGCAGAAGCTGCGCCATACGCCTGCAGGAACTGATAATATCTGCAGGTGTGTCTGTCGACAGGTATTTTTCCAGCCTGTTCTCCTCACGCAGGGCATCACCCAGCAGAACATCACGCCGTCGCAGGAGTGCAGCGAGATATCTGATTTCGGGGGACGGCGGCTCCCAGTGGTGTGGCTTCTTAAGGAATGCGTAACAGGCAAGCATATACGCATCCACCTTATCCGTCTTTGTCATTATTCCCATGCCGCGTGCAAACTCCCGACTGCGGTGAGGGTTGGCCAGAGAAACCCGGAAACCGGCATCATGTAACTCAGTGGCCAGCCGTTCGTGATAAACACCGGTAGCTTCCATCACAACATGAACATCCTCAGGACCGCAGTGCTGGAGCCTGAGCCAGCGAAGAATATTTTCAACTGAATGTCTGTTATTTTGGATGTTACGGGTTTTTATGCGTCCTTTGATACCGTCATACAGTATGCAAAGATCAAGGGTGTTTTTACTTACGTCAATGCCGACTGGAAACATGGTCAAACTCCTCTCACATAAACCGTCACGCCTGTTCGCCTTGTACATACGGAGTCGAGCTCCCGGTAACCGTTCAACCTGATGTGCTGGCGTGAAAGGTGAAGCGGAGGGCCATATGCTGCAAATCAAGGTTCAGCGGTGCTGGCTTTTCTGACCTTAAGTGAAGGGGGCGGCTCACTCAGCTTCAGTGGTGGTAGCTAATCACCACAAACTGTTAGATACAAGGGTGAAGGGATAGGTAGGTGATCCCTTTCTATCCCTCACTGGTATCGGCAGCTAACCCTCATTTCAACCGACCCACATTAACTGAAAACGAAAGCCTTTTCTTTAAATCCTCAGGAAGTCTCAGTATGCTCATGAATACCATTATTTGTTTGTGGTGAGCAATCCCGATGTTTGTTGGTTGCAGACACTCGCCGTGAGAAAAGAGTAAGAAATATCCCGGCAACTAACGGTATAATAAAGAGCATTGATTGAGTTGAAATTGCATATCCATATACATAGCTTTCCAGGCTTACCGCAATCAGAGGAAAAATAAGGAATACAAGTGAAGCCTGAAAGGCACTGGCCTTTTGCTGAAGTGCAAAGTAGCACAATATCCCAAAAACCCCGGCAAAAGCACCGAGATACAGGGTAGCTAATATTGAGTGTGCTGAGAAGGCTGACACCAGTGGTCTTTCGAAGAACCATCCTGCCGCAGAAAGTAACAATCCTGCCAGAAAGCACGGGAGCGCATTAAACGTTATAACAGAGACAGCACAGCTTCTTTTCTTGCATTGAGTATATATTATGGCATGGATGATTACGGCTGAAACAAGCGCAATGATTCCCTGCCATTGGGTCTCTGTGCTTGTTTTCGTTTCTTCGAGAAGAATGCCCGCCAGTGCCACTATTGCGATAGTTAAACCCGCAATCTGCATTGAGTTTGTTTTTTCATTCAAAAACAAAACTGATGCAATCAAAACAGCCACAGGCATGTTTGAAAATATAATGGAGGCAAGCCCGGAGCTGACATATGTTTCACCATAAATCATTAATGAGAAAGGAATGGCAAAATAAAAAATACAAATTACAAGCTGGAACAAGCGTTGTCCGCGTGGAAATAAAAGCGGTGTTTTTCTTAACCATGCAATGCCGATTAAGAATGGAGCTGCAAACATAAACCTCATCCCGGTTGCAAACACCGGAGGGATAGTTTCAGCGGCTATCCGCATAGCCAGCCATGTGGTCCCCCAGGTCAGTGAAACCAGCAGGAATAATACCAATATCGTCACTCTGCGCATAAGATACTCCCAGTAAAAGAAATTAATTTAACTTTTTAACGGGAGAAAAATATTGTTTTCTTCACTTTTATTTTATACTTTTAGAGAAAAATATTCTCCATCAGAAGGGGCGGTTATGCTGGATAAGAAAGATAAGGAGCTGCTCAGGCTGTTACAACATGACTGTACACTGTGTCTACAGGACCTGGCAGCGGCTGTCGATTTAACGCCGAATCCTTGCTGGAAGCGCATAAAACGTCTTGAAGATGAGGGGATCATCACTGGTCGGGTTGCTCTGTTGAGTAAGGATAAGCTTAACTTGTCGCTTACAGCCTTCGTGATGATAAAAACACAAAACCACAGCCATGACTGGTATAAACATTTCGTTTCGCAGGTCAATAGTATGCCAGAAGTGATGACTTTTTTCCGTACCACGGGAGAATATGATTATCTTCTTCAGGTAGTGGTTTCAGATATGAAGGGTTACGATAGTTTTTACAAAAAGCTGGTCAGCTCAGTAAGCGGATTGAGTGATGTAACATCCAGTTTTTCCATGGAGGAAATAAAATACACCACTCAACTTCCATTACCTAGTTAATGGTTTCGCAATTAATTGTCAGTCTCCATAAAACGACCGTTTTATGGACTCACTGTAGTGCTGATCATCAATCAAACGCTGTGTCTGACATTCGGTCAAAGCAAGCTGATGAGCAGCATCGCGACGACGCATGCGCTTTTCAATAACTGACTGAATGATGTTGATCCGACTGAGTTCTTTGTCTGTCATAGTCACCAACATAAGATCGCGGTCCTGTGCTGAGCAAAATGAAGGCTTAGCGTACACGACGCGTGTGAATTGTGCTGAGACGACAATAACGCTTTGTGTACCGGCATATCATTCTCGGCCAGACCTTCGGCACGTCAGTGCTCTCCCGCGACGAGCTGCGCTTTATGCTGGTTCATACCAGGGAGGCCTTCCTGCGCGGGCATAACAGGCTGGCAACCCTGCCGGCCCTGGGCACGCTGCTCGACATCACCCGTGACCTGCTGGCCTGGCAGGTGGAGCATGACCGTCCGGTGGATGACCACTACCTGAAGGGGATCTTCCGCCTGGCCGGCGAAAACTGGATGGAAGAGTTTGACCGGTTCCGGGCAGCGCTGCGCCCGGTCGTGGATCAGATGTATGCCGAGCATCTTTTGCGTCCGCTGGAGAGCGACTGTTTTGAGCTGGCTGACATTCCCGACGCTAACCTGTCTGAAATTTTCACCCTGCCGCGGCTGAAGACCATATTCCCTCTGGTCCTGCGCGGGCTGGGCTGGACAGAACAGAAGGCCACCGCTCTGGCGCAGGAGCTGCGCCCGGTTATTTCTGCCGTAACGGAAACCATCGGGGCCGGCACCCTGCGCCTTGATATCCGCATTGACGGCCAGCCCCCCGGAGAACGCCCGGGGGCCTGGTACACCACGCCCCGTCTGCACCTGCTGATCACCGGCCAGGACTTCGTGGTGCCGTACGGCTGGGAGGCGTTCTACGAACTGCTGGGCCTGTTCACGCTGTATTCCCGCCATCCGGAAGCCCTGGCGCACGGTCACCAAGGGGCGCGTGTGATGTTCTCCCCGCCCGGGCATGTATCAAAAGAGGGATTTTTCGGTATCGACGGCCTGCGGATTTTTTTACCGGCGGAGGCCTTTGAGACGCTGGTCCGGGAGCTTACCACGCGATGTGCGGAAGGTACGCTGGCGGAGGCCCTGACCGGGCTGCGCGGCCTTTACGGAGATCTGTAATATGAAAATACTGAGGCAACTGTGGAACCAGAAAGGGCTTGATGCGGCAGTTGAGAATGTACCTGAGGATCGATATGGCTTCAGAAATATTGCAGAAAATATCTCCCGATCCATTCTTTCCCTTCCACAGGAAGCTTCAAATGTGATCGGAATTGAAGGAGCATGGGGCTCAGGTAAAACAAGCCTTCTGAATCTGATACTGAAAAGTCTTTTTCAGCACAAGGATGGACACACGCATGTACTGCATGTTTCCCCATGGCTGAGTGGCAGTGATCCGGTTGAAGCGCTCTTTCTTCCTGTTGCCACGGTTATTCAGCAGGAAATGGAAAAACGCTATCCTCCGAAGGGCTTCAAAAAGTTCTGGCGTAAATATCTGTTGTCACCAGAAGCTCAGAAAGTGATTGAGTATGCTCAGGATACTTCATCGCGCGTTCTTCCGCTGGTTCAGTATATCGGGCAGTTTTCCAGCATCATTAACTGGATAGCAGGCGGGATAAAAGTATTTACCGAGAGTCGTCTCGCAGTTGATCAAAAAACGACAACAAAACTGCGGGCTGAAATTGCGAAACAACTGGTTACTCTGGATCTGAAATTCATCGTCGTTATGGATGACCTTGATCGACTTGAACCTTCCCAGATTGCTGAAGTGTTCAGACTGGTGAGGGCTGTAGCCGATCTGCCCCGCTTTACCCATATTCTCTGTTATGACAGGCAGATTATCACTCATGCCGTTGAGTATGCGCTGAATATAGAAGATGGCAGCCGTTACCTGCAGAAAATCATTCAGCTCAGTTTTAAATTACCCCGGCCTGAAGCCTTTGATTTACGCAATGAATTTCGCCAGCGGGCTGAGGCGCTGTATCAGCAAATTAATAATCAACCGCCAGACTCTGGAATGTCAGGGGATCTCGCCGCGGTGACGGATACGTATGGTGGCGCACTTTCGACGCCACGGGAGATCCATCAGGCGATTAATTCCCTGATTTTTCTGTATCCGGGGATGCGGGATTTTGTGTATTTCCCTGATTTGTGCCTACTCCAGCTTATCCGGGTGACAAACCCGGCCCTGTATGACTGGACAGAGCATTACCTGACAGAACGGTCCGTGATTGAAACCGGCCAGGGCATGCTTTCTGACCGAGAAAAGGCAGACTTCCGGGAGGAGCTTATAAGGTCTATGAAGACGTTCAGGGCATCCAATGCAGACTCGTTTCTGACGCTTGCAGACTGGCTCCCCGGTATCAGCGGACATGATGATGCACATCTGAATCTCTTTGAGCCCGTCAGTGAGGATTTTCGTCATATCCAGACGACCGGTAAACGACTCAGCAGTCTGACGCACTGGCGATATTATTATGCCTTCTCCTCACCCCAGAATGTTCTGCCCACTGATTTCTTTAATGAGCTTTTTAAGCAGGCAGGCGTACCGGAAAACCAGCAGCAGCTCTCTGAAAAGCTCCTTTCAAAAATCAACAGTGTGGGTAGTCTGTCCGGAACCTGGTTCGAACATATACTAAGCAGGCTGACACCGGGGCTGATTAAGGAACGTAATTTCGAAGAGTGTGCTGGGTTGATTCAGTTTTTCTTCGATCACACGGATGAGGTCAGCACTCGCTTCCGGATCCGTAACACATGGTTTTCCCTGCGTGAAACTGGCATTAATCAGGTTGTACGGCATCTGCTGAAGCATATGCAGAATATTGATGAGACCAGAACAGTCACGCAGATGGAAAAGCTGATTGTTACTGGCGCTTCGCCGTTCTGGATAGCCGATTTTATGCGGGATCTTATCTGGGAACACGGTCTTGCTCAAAATGCAGTACCTTCCCCTTCAGACGCTCTTTTCAGTCGCGATATTACGGAACGGTTGCGTGACAGATTTGCTGAACGCATGAGTCAGCCAGAACTTAAGCAACAACTTCTCCTGCGCCAGTCAATTCTCGGGTATCTCTACGCCTGGAGAGACATGAGTTCAGATGAAGCCGTGAAGCAATGGGTCAGAGAAGTAACTGCCACTGATGAAGGCCTCGTTAACCTGTTGATACGATTACAGACCAGTGTCTTCAGCTCTCACAGAGGGGCATATCGCCGGATTGCGCGTGACCAGGTCAGTCCGTTCTTTGATGACTGGTCAGCAGTCGAAGAGAAGCTGAAGGTTATGCTGTCCGGCAACGAGCTGACGCCGGAGCAGGAAGAACTCAAAAGTGCACTGGGAAATGACGACTGATCTGATAAAAAGGCCGCCTGGCGGCCTTTTTATTACTCAATAAGTGGATCAGGCGCTTAACGCTTTTTCCTTGTCAAAAGGAACACCGGCATACGTCAGCTCACTCAGCAGCTTGCGTTTCCATCCACCATGCTCATCAAGCTCGGTATAGAGTACGCCCGCGAGATCGGAAGGTATTTCGATATCTCCCTTCCTTAGTACCAGCACTTTCCCGCGCCCAAGCTTACCCGCGAAATATCCCAGTTCATACAGGACATTCTGGCGTGCACGCAGTCGTGTGTTTTCAGATGCCAGGGCATTTCCACTGTCGTCGGGTGTCATCAGCACTATGGCAAAGCTGACATCTCCTGACTCCGCTTCAAATTTCTCGATTACAGTCCTTGAGCCATCAGGACGTTCAGAGAGAATGATTTCCTCCAGCCCTATCCGGGATATAAAGCGGGCAACAGACTGAAGGGCATCATTATCATGGCCGTGAACAATAAAAATTTTGCGCGAGACCTGACGTATTACTACCGGATCAGGATCGGATTCATTCTCAACATACAGCTGGTAGTCGCGAACAAAAGTTACCAGTAACGAGGATGTGAACTTACGGACAGATTCAATAATTTTTCGGTCATAGAAAAACGTGTGGCAAAAATTGAATGCGAAATTATCGTTAACGGACATTTTCCTGATTAACAAAAGCTTCAGGCCTAAAATTTCACGCGGTTCTTCAGGCCACTGCAGGATGGCGGAGCCGGCCATACTGGATTCGGTTTCATGACTTTTCGCCAGAAAGGCGTCAAGATCGACATCACATGTCAGGCGTTCGTTAACAGCCTGTAGATTACCGTCGTTCAGGAGCCGGGCCAGTTGTTTCAGTGGTTGCTGATAGTTCTGTGCATCAGCACGCTGCAAATCATACACACAATTTTTGAGTGACTGAAAAATGTCAATTGCCATCCTGCCCGTTCTCCTGTCTTTGCTGTTCGGCACTATCCAGAATTTGCTGACGCAAATCCTCTTTCATGGCCTCGATCATGGGACTAATCATCGGATTAGCGGCATACCGTGAGGCTCGCTCCTCCAACATGCTGTACGCTTCCTGAATCGCAGTTTCAATGCTGACAGGATCGTTTGCATCAAAACTTACCGGATAACTACCGTTAAGGGTTTCAGCCGCTTCCTCAACTTCTTTCAATTGTTTCTGCAATTTATCTATACCTGTAATTTTTACGCCCAAATTAGCCTCCGCAGCAGTGAAGTTCCTCAGCCAGTTATAGATAACATTTTGAAAAAGGGAAGGAGTGGAGACAACTCAAAATTCATACGATTTTACTGAGATCCGGAACTACCTTTTTTCGGATCTGAGGAACGAAACAGAGACATTGCGAACAAAATAAGAAATAAAGTGAAAAATTATTGCAAAAACGGCATTAATGCGTAATCAACAAAGGTTCTGTCTTATTCAATACATAACGGCAATAAAAGGCGAAAAACGAATTTATTTTCACTTTTTGCGGAAAAGCGGCCTTTAAGTCCACTCGTCAACAGTAAATACCTGCACATCAACCCGGACATAAAGGAGAACACTATGTCTACATTTATCGCAGCAGTATTTACTGTCATCCTCACCCTCATCGCCATCGGTAAGTTCATCTGGGCCGTTGTCGTAGCGTACCGGAGCCTCACCTGGTTCTTAACCCACTTTGACGAGCTTCCCTATATCTGGACATGCAGCTGGCGATATTACCGCCGGTATATTTTCCGCCGTATCTACCGTCGCGTCTTCAGTCGCTGATTTCGTTATCCAGCGGCATGCCCAGCCCGGCCAGCCAGCACAGACAGCACCAGGTGGTGAACACCATCTGTGTCTGACCGGATTTCCATTTGCGGATAGTTCGTGGGTCCACCGCCAGCCGGTGGGCCAGCTCCAGGTCAGTCAGGGGGATCAGCCCCCGGACCACGGAAATGTCACTGACCGAGGGCGTCTGCCAGTACTTCGTGCTGACTAGGGTATAACCGTTGAAGGCGTGGGTTTTGATCAGCGAGTGGATCAGCGTCAGGTGCTCCTGATTTTCCATCGTGCTACCCGCCGGTCAGATGCTAGTGAAACCGGGAACCCGGTGCTGCAGACGGCGGGCTTCTTCCCGGGCCTGAAGTTCACGCCCTTTTTGCAACATGTCCGCCGTTGGCTCCGGCAGGGTCTCCATGAACGCTTTAAACTGTTTGCCGATCGCGTCCAGTGACACGCTGGAGGTGATAGAGGTATGCCGGTTGGTATAAACCAGGCGTGTCAGCGGCCGGGTTAGTTCTTTACCTTCCATAAAGCGTTTGAAGATCCACAGATAGAGATCAACCAGTTCCAGTCCGGCGCTCTGCGTACCAGACTGGAAGACCAGCGGTTGCTCTGGCATGTTTTTCATGTCCATCACCGGCAGACCTGGCCCCAGCTCCCATGGCTGAGCGCGAATCTGACGATAAAATACGCTCAACTCCCGCTGGGTGGTGTTGAACTGCGATTGCTGATCAACAATGATGCGGGCCTTGCGGTTGGGAGCGCCTAGCCGGTGGCAGATCCCATGAAGCACGGACTGAAAGCCAATCATGTTTGGCATGATCTGCAGTTTTTCTTTATTGGTTTTGCAGTTGTAGCTGAGTTCATCAAAGTGGGCCATTGCCCACGACAGCGCATCAGTCACAATTTCAATGAAACGGGGATCGCCCAGCATCCCGACACGTGAAAGCAGTACGCTGCAGACTTCCCCCAACAACGCCGCCGACCGGCCATCGTGGGCTTCCAGACGGGCGCGCCAGGCTTTTTCCGCTAGCTCATCATCAAACAGCCGGGCCAGATTTATCAGCAGGGGATAGCGAAGCGGGGTCCAGTAGGCCGTCCAGGGCACCACCGGATTCATCCCCTGGTCAAACACCTGATCGAAGAAGGAAATGATGGCGTGATCGCGTTTGACCACCTGCCAGATATCAAAGCGGATACGGTGCTTTTTCTGCAGAACCAGTAACGTATCGATGACGTTATCCAGGCGGTGCATACCCAGTTCGGCGGCGTGCAGTCGCACCACCCCCATTTTTTTACGCAGCGCAGCGAGGGCAGGCTCCGCGACAGTATCGAGATCATCGGGTGAGGACAGCACGCCGTAGGACAGTATCGGCTGAGTGCTGTCAAAAAGGTTCGGTCCGGTATGGCCGGTTTCATCAACATAAAAGTGCATCAGGACATCCTGTATCAGTGGCTCCGGTATGACGCCGGACGAGGGATAAAACTATATAGAGGCCTGCAGGTCGCTCAATTAAAGACTGTCAGCCCGGTGCCAGGTTTAATAGATCGCGCAAATCAGGTACTGTCCGGCATTATTGTAAATCACCATATCACCGGTCGGCAGCTGCCTGATGCCATTATCAGGCAACCTCTCACTTCCGAAAACATTAAATTTCGCCCGATTCAAGGCACGAAAACCCACTATTTATCTGATTTTAATTGGTTATTTAATTCCTTCATGCCATTTTCCCCACTTCCATTTTCTCGCCCAGGGTGACTTTTTCTGAAGGCGTTTACCCGCTGACCGGCCGTCAGTTCCTGTTATCTCACTGAATCGCAGGTTCAAACAGCCACCTCCAGCTGTGGTATTTTTCGGATCTGCGGTGGAGAAATGAGAAAACAGGATATGCACAGCATATCCATATTCCGCGCATCTGCATAGGGCAGACATACGCATATGCCAGTCATCTGCATATGCGACACCTATACAAACCAATCTGGCAGGCATATACTGCACATATGCACTCACACATCATGCATGATCAGTTGGAGGAACATCCATGCGCACAGTTTCGATATTTAAAAACGGCAATAACCGCGCCATCCGTCTGCCCCGGGACCTGGATTTTGACGGCGTCAGCGAGCTGGAGATCGTCCGGGAAGGGGACAGCATCATTCTGCGTCCCGTCCGGCCGACCTGGGGCTCGTTCGCGCAGCTGGACAGGGCCGCTCCGGACTTTATGGCGGAGCGTGAGGATGTGGTCAGCGATGAAGGACGCTTTGAGCCATGAAGAAAACCTGGATGCTCGACACTAACATCTGCTCGTTCATCATGCGCGAGCAGCCGGCAGCGGTGCTGAAGCGCCTGGAACAGGCGGTGCTGCGCGGTGATCGCATCGTGGTCTCGGCCGTGACGTATGCCGAGATGCGCTTCGGCGCCACCGGCCCGAAGGCCTCGCCGCGCCATATTCAGCTGGTCGACGCGTTCTGCGCGCGCCTCGATGCCATCCTGCCCTGGGACCGGGCCGCGGTGGACGCCACGACGGACATCCGGGTGGCGCTGCGCCTCGCCGGGACGCCGATCGGCCCGAACGACACGGCCATTGCTGGGCACGCTATCGCGGCCGGCGCCGTCCTAGTGACGAACAATGTGAGAGAGTTTGAGCGGGTGCCGGGTCTGGTGCTGGAAGACTGGGTGAAGAAAGCCGCTCTCTGCAGGGTAATTTCTTGAATTACCATGCAGGTTATTTCGGCGTGCCGCTTATTATGCCCTTAAGAGTGTAAAGCCTGTCGAACTGGGCATAAGGTTCCCCTGTTTCCGCTGCGTGTCGGAGTTTTGCGTCCAGAAGGTCGGGCAGAGCGATACCATGACTGAGTGAATGGTAAAGATCATAACCGCTGACACAGATCACCCGTTTTCCTTTCCCGAAGGCCGTCAGACCTTCATCAGTAAACCCCATCCATCTGATGAACACGCCCCGGGCCCACTTTGCCTTGGTGCTGAGTTTTCCTTCGAATACGTGCAAATCTGCCGCTGGCGTTCTGTTCTGATGCCACTTAGCTTCCAACAGGTAAAAGTCATCATTCAGCCGGAAGCTGCCGTCAATCTGCTCGCCCGGGTTACGGAATGACGAGCGGGGGGAAAGCTTAAAGATACTGAAATTCAGGCGCTTCGCGAAGTATGTCGCGGCCTTTTGGAGGATGGCCAGTTCCTCAGCCTGCTCCGCCAGTTGTCGTTTAAGGCGGACATTTTCAGCGGCCAGTTCGCTTTCGCGCTCTGACGAACTCATTTGTTGCTGCTGTTTACTGCGCCAGGCATAAAGCTGAGATTCGTACAGGTTGAGTTCACGGGCTGCGGCGGCCACACCGATGCGTTCAGCGAGTTTCAGGGCTTCGTTACGAAATTCAGGCGTATGTTGTTTACGGGGCTTCTTGCTGATTGATACTGGTTTTGTCATGAGTCACCTCTGGTTGAGAGTTTACTCACTTAGTCCTGTGTCCACTATTGGTGGGTAAGATTAATCTAATCCCCAAGGGTATTGTTGTTTTTAATAAAATTATCGTGATAATTATTTCAAAAGAGGGTATTATTAAAATAATTCCTAAATAAACAAATACCCAATTCTTTTTTATGAATTCTTAATCACACAGGGAAATGCTTTATTTATTTTTTCAAAGTAAAATCAATTTGTTACTACCATGCAAACACAAACACAAACCTTATTAAGCACATAAAATGAATAATAATTCATCATGAAACTGTAAACATTATGTTTCATGTAAAATGGTATTATGTTGCTTTAAAAAGAAATACATTTATAATTGAATAGATAAATTACTGGAGGCATCATTAGATAATGAAACTGGTGTTTCAATGGAAAAATATATTTACTTTATGTGCAATAAGGATGTTACATTAGTGTTAACTGATGATTATTATTTTTATTTCGGCCTAAAGCAGTTAACTGGACTACCTCTGGTTTATATTACGTATGAAGGCTCGATGGATAAACCAATAGTTATTAAGCAGAAAAGAAATATAAGAGTATTGGTTGATAGCCGGATTTTTTATTCAGGGAAATGGGATGGTTATAAAATGTTAAGGAAAACATTAAATATGATAAGTCAATGGATGTGGCTTGACATTTCGGGGGGGGGGGAGAAGTTTTATCCTAAAGGGTGTGATTATGACATCTATGTCAACATGCAAGGAAATTTAAAAAAAACATTGAAGAGCTATATTATGCATACTTAAAGAAAAATGTTAGCCGGATTGGAAATCATTACCCACAACTAACAAAAAAAGAACAAATCATTCTACAATGCTTACTCTCCAGGAGGGAGGGCATCCATGAATTAAAAAGCCGTCTAAAAATTGAAGAGAAAACACTATCGTGTCACAGATGTAAAATAACAAGAAAATTTGGTTGTAAAAGATTCATAAGATTTATGTATCTTTACAACTTAAATAAAGAAATAACTGATGAAAAATGGTGCACATCAAATACCTAGATAAAAAGGGAGGAGGAGGTGAACTATCCATCCATTATATTTATAATTCTTTTTCTATTTTATTTGTCAATTTATAATTTTTATTCTTACATAGCTCAAAGAAGGAGGTTGAGAAACATATTCCTATCAAGAAGAAGGAGGCGCAAAAAAAATAATCACCATAAAACGTCTCACACTCAATAAATAATATAATAATCATATATAATTAATGACAGTTTTAGTTGATATATAAGGATGCATTAAAGGTAAGAACACTATGAGATTGTATATCGTTACCGAAAACACTTACTTCTTTGCAGGAATGAAATGTATTTTCCGGACATCCAATATTATCTTTGTCTAATATCAAACAGTGATATACATGCATACCTACCAGACTCAAACACAATATTTTTATTAGATGGTGTGAATCATAAATTTTCGATAAAAGAGTATAGCCATCTAAAAAAGAGACAATTTTAAGATAATCGGTTAATTCAGCCATTTTACCGAATTGTACTGCCAGTTTATTTAATCACAGTTCGTCCTCTGATGAAAAACGGGAAAATGCGGGGCTGTCTATGTCCAGAGCACCAACGACGGTATTATTAATCCGGACAGGTAAAACGATTTCCGAGTTACTGGCTGTATCACAGACAATATGACCATTAAAACTATGGACATTATTTATGCACAGGATCCGTTCCTCTGCAACTGCCGTCCCGCAAACGCCGGAGCCTACCGGAATTCGGGCGCAGGCAATGTTCCCCCTGGAATGGTCCAAGAACAAGGATATCCTTCTCCAGCACATAAAATTATATTCTCCATACGGTTATACAGCAGCGAGCTGGTGTTAGCCATCATGGTAACAAAGCTGGTTTCTCCCGCCATTAGCGAACTTAAGTCACGAAATAAATCTCTGTAAGAAAAATCGGTGTTCATCTGTTATTCCCGGTGGCGATAATCCTGAACGTTATCCCCTTGCCCCTCAAGGATGGGGGATAACGTTCACTGCATAATAAAGCGTTTTAGTTATTCGTAGATATCAGCGTTACCAAAGGCATAGTTGTTATTACTGAGGCCGGTGATAACGTAATATCTGGCCCCCATTTGCGCCGCAGCCATGGCAAATTTCTTCTCCAGTTCTCCCTGAGTTGGCGCAGTTCCGCTGATGCTACCTATTTTTTTATGACCTGCCATCTGTTCTTCGGCCATTTTAATGGCACCTCTGGTCAGCTCCATTGAAAGTGCGTTATTTTGTTCTGGTATTTTTTTCTGAGCAAGTTTATACAATTCGCCTCTGTGCCCTGTGGTGGCCAGTTTTGATAAGGCTGAAGAAGGTTCATGGTCGAAACTTCGGACTGCGGTTCCTGTCACGCCCCACACACCGGAGGAAAATGGTGTTTCGTAGTCTCCTTCAGAAATATTTTTAATGCTGATGACAAACATACCATTATGACGGGTCAGTTTTGCCGTCATAAACTTCGCTGCAGCCCCGAGCCTGAGTTTTCCACTATCTGCTGTAACTTTCACAAGCTGGTCTGCAGCAGGAGCCCGGAAAAGAGCAATCTGTTCCGTTATGTCTACCGGTTTCCCGTCCTCAGTCATCAGACCTGTGAGATTAATCCCCTGTTCTGACGCCGGGGCAAAGAACCAGCCTTCTGACGCAGAGGCGGCATGCATGAAGGCAAAATGCAGATACTGTCCGTGATGTTTCTTCACCGGAATGCTGAATGAAACACTTTTGCCAGGCAAAGTGGCCCCCACGACCGCCCCGTCAGGGCTGTTGAATTGCCCAATAATTTCGCCGTAAGAATCTGACGACATGACGAGCCGGCTGGCTGCTGGCGTTTGCGCGCCGGATTTATCGCCGGCGACGGCGGCCGCAATACCGGAGGATGAGAGTAACAGGGCAGACACAACAGCGCTGGTTATAACGGTTTTCTTTAACATATTTAAGTTTCCTTGTAGTGATTACTCATAAAACAGAACCACAGATGATTATTGTCCGGCCTCATGCCGGTATTCAGCAGAGCCAATAAATTTGGAGAACCGTTCACACCATATCTGAACGGTGGTGAATTCATTGACGTTAACACTGTCAGGAATACTCTTTCTGAAATTACCAAAGTTTTTGAGTTCTCCAATCAGCACGGCCTCTTTTTTCATTTCCAGAAAAGAACTCTTATCTACCGCCTGTTTTTTCGTCAGATAGATTTTGTAATCCGGCCCGGGCGCTACTTCACCTTTGAAGGCGATTTCGTTATCGGTAACGTAAAGCTCGCCCTCTGCCCAGTGAAGAACATCGCTGCCTTTCTGATTACGTTTAAAATCACCCTTATATTTTGCCAGCTTCCGCACATCGTTGATTTCGTTCAGCGAAGCATTTTCCTGGGCAGTCAGTATCGGCAGCAGATAAATCCCCAGGCCGGTACCCGCTCCCAGAACAGCCAGGTGTGAAATTAGCAGGATAACTTTAAGTCTGGTCTTCATTTTTTCCTCCATGAGTTGATAACAGCTTACCTGCCATCGTTATATACTTCATTATATATGCTTTACTGATTTATGGCTTCCATCACATGTGATGAATAAACTACTGCGGCGCCCGCGTTCAGGGAAACAGCCACGGCCAGCGCAGCGGCGATTTCTTCTCTGGATGCACCGGCTTTCAGGGCCGCCTGTGAGTGAATACTGATGCAGCCGTCGCACCGGGTCGTTACGGCGACCGCCAGGGAAATCAGCTCCTGTGTTTTCTGGTCCAGCACGCCCTGACGATTGGCAAATTCAGCGATAGTCTGATAGACCTTCAGGGGTTCAGGGATCTCAGTCACGAGTGAGCCGACATTTTTAGGTTTTTTCTTTATTCATTCCAGTTCATGTTCATAATTTTTCCTTTGGGTTACAGGGAGGGCTTTCAGGCCCTGATAGTTAAATATCTTTTCAGGTCATGTTTCAGCAGGACAGCACCGGCACCGATTAACAGAACATCTTTTATGATGAAGCTGTCAATTTTCCCCAGTTGTGGCAGCAAACTCAGTGTGGTGATACCTGTGACGATAACGATGATATCCCCCAGCACGCCGGCAGCAGGTCTGAAGAAACCGATAATCAGTGCCAGAAAGGTAAGCGTTTCCATTACGCCGAGGAAGTAGCTCCCCCCGTGGACACCAAAGAGGATATACAGGATATTCAGCCATGTTGAGGAAATAATAGGTTCGAGGGCCATCACTTCAAAATCAAACCATTTATAGGTCCCGAACAACATAAATATCGTGATAACCGACAGGCGAAGAATAACCATGTCGTTGTCTGAGCGGATAAAACTTTTGAAAAAATTTTTCATTCTATTCTCCAGGCAAAAAACTATGCCCTGTCAGAAATCAGGTACGGGCATCAAGCATCATCATTAAAGCGTCAACGGCACCGGTATAGGCATCATGAGGAGGGATCCGGTTCAGCATCAGCGCGCCCTTCAGTGCGGAGCAGACAATGATGGCAAGCTCATCAGGAGGGACGACAGACCTGAGCTCGCCGCTTTTCTGCCCGGAAGCAAGGACGTTTTTCAGTATTAGCATCTCCGTCTGTGCCAGGCAGCTGACAGCTTTCTGCAGTTCAGAGGAGAACTGGTGACTGTCCGACAGCATGGCGTAAACGCCGCACATTTCCTCTCTCTCTGCACAGCCGGCAAACGCGTCGAGATACGCCCTGAGGCGTTGTACCCCCGGAGGAATATCATGGAGGGCGGCATCAAGCTGACTAAACACCCCTGTTTTGTATTCGCAGTAGGCCAAACCCAGATCGGTTTTCCCGGGAAAATGGTGGTGGATACTGGCTTTTCTGATACCAATCTCTTTTTCCAGGTCGGCATAGCTGAAACCCAGAAATCCGCGTTGCTGAATTAAGGTATCCGTCAGGCGAAGTATTTTGTCGTAAGTAGACACCGCATTTTCCTGTTATGTATGAAGGGCACTGTATACGTACCTTAGCGGTAGATAACGGCGGTTCCGTAAAATTTATTTTTACCGTCAAGCGAAGTGATACGGAAGTAAGAGGCCCCGGCCTGCTCTACTCTGGCTTTAAGCGCAGCGGTCACTTCGTCTAGCGTTGACAGATTGCCGGCAGAAATATGGCCTGACGGCATCAGACCCGCAGCGTCCTGACGGTTAATTTCATCTGCGGCGGCTGCGTAGCTGGCCAGGGTAAGAGCAAGTGCGGCAACGGTGGTATGGATAATGCGTTTCATGGACGATCTCTCCTGGTGATTAAGTATACCTGCATCCTACCTATCAATAGATAGGTAGGCAAGGAATATTTATAAAAAATAAGAGGGATGAGATATATTCATTTGTTTTTATTGCTTTTTTCCAAAACTAAAAAAAGCATGACTGGCTCAACTTACCAGTAACATCCTGAATATCACACGATGTCAGTCAGTGTTACAGGTAACGGATTCGTGGATGGAAAAGAGGTTTCACTGGCAGTGACGGAAATTTCGGCGGTTCCGGCGTAGAACCCCATTATGATTAGTGGATACGCCCCTACATTTCCAGACAGCTGTTATCACTTAATCTATTACTGGCCCGCAGCCGTAGATATTCTAGCCACGGTGGTAACGAGTATCCGGAAGAGATTCCACTCACACTCTTTCAATCCTATTGCAAAAGCTGATTTACTCAACAGGATTAAAAGAGGGAGTTTGATACAATTTATTTCACTTTTTGTTAGAATACTAATTCTTTTCTTGTATTTTTTTGAGGAAATGAGCACGGAATACGACATAATCTTAATCTGTAGTCAGTAAAGAGTCTATCCTCCCTGACTACAGATTATGTCGTGTATTATATGATATCAACTTGGCTGTCAGCGGCCATGTTGATATCAGCGTACCTTTGTTGTAAAGGAATACCGGTCAGAACAGCACAGAGTAGTTCAGACCAAAGGTTCGGCCCCTGCCTTTGTAGTCGTACAGTGACGCTGGGCCGTAACCCGGGCTGTAGTACAGTGGTGCACGCTGCCCCCAGACAGTGGTGTAGTCACGGTCGAAGAGGTTTTCAATGCTGAAGCTGAGTGTACCCACCGGAAGCTGATAACTGCCGAGCAGATCCACGGTGGTATAGCCATCGACCTTGTAGCCCTGCGCGTCGCTCACGTCAAAGGAGGTGGTGCTCTGCACGCGCAGACTCCACGGGTCCGGTGCCCAGCCAATGTAGGCTGTCGCTTTTGATGGGCTTGCTGTCTTCACATCGTATTTCTGCCAGGTACCGTTCACTTTCGACTCAGTTTTCAGCACGTTGAAGTTCACTCCGGTACTCCAGTCAGTATCAGGAATCAGGTAGTCCACCGCACCTTCCACGCCGTAAATACGGCGTTTGTCGTCCACCACGCTGATGGTCAGATCTTTATTCGCCACCACGCTCTTATCAGAAATCGAATAGTAGGCCGCGATTTGGGTGCGCAGATTATTGCCAGTAAAGCGCCAGCCCAGCTCATAAGAATCGACTTTCACGCCTTCCAGCTTGCTGTCGCTGACGTTCACACTCTTTGTTAGAGGAAGATGGCCGTTCACTGCAGCACCATAGATGCCGCGACCATAGTATTTACCCGGGTCCGGCAGCTCCACGCCCTGGGAGAAGTTGAGCCATGCCTGCTGGCGTTCGGTGATGTGCATCAGCAGACCGGCGTTGAACAGGAAGTTGTCGTAATCGACTGAGCCGCCAGGAATGGCGTCGGCGGATGTAGCCTTCCCGGCGGCAATCTGCCGTTGCTGCGCGTAGCCGATGAAATCATCAATCTTGTTTTCAGTGTACTGATAGCGTACGCCACCGTTGAGGGTAAAGAGATTATTGATGTCATAGCCTGATTGCAGGAAGGCCGCTAGGTTGGTGATGTCATACGACGGATAGCGCCCGGTGGTGTAAATCTTCTTGTTGTTCAGCCCTCCGGAAGCGCTTGCCTGAGCCAGGTCGAAGAACATCTGGTTGGAGGTAAAGCGCTCATGATCAGCATCCAGCCCCCAGGTGATTTGCCAGCCGTCCATCGGTTTGCTGTTCAGAGTCAGTTTCATGCCGTACTGGTCGGTGTCCTGCTGTGACGAAGAGAAAGCCGTCACCTGTTTGTTCGCATTTACCGTCGGGAACGGGTAGAATCGCAACGACTCATCGCGGTAGTAAACCTGACCGACCAGCTCCTGTCCCAGGAAAGCGCTGTCAGAGTACTGCAGGCTGATCAAATGCCGCTCAGTGCCGGGAATACGGTCGGAATTCAGCCCGTTACTGACGAATGGCGTGCTGGTCCCTCTGATGGCAGAGAAGCCTTTCCCGAGATTAAGCCCGTAATCGTCGTCGCCCTGGCTTTTATAGTACTGTGTGATCAACTGAAGCTGCCGGGATTCATCGATGTTCAGCGTACCAGTTCCCATGATGTCCAGCCGATCGGAGTACTGCAGGCCGGTCTGGGTGTTATCAAGCAGGGTGGCATCGCCGTTACCGTCAAACCAGCCGCCAAATTTCTGATATGCCACGGAAAGACGTCCGGAAATATGCTCATTTCCGCCGGAGACAGCTCCGGCAATGCGTTCATCGTGATCTTTACTGCTGCTAAAGCCACTTTTGGTGCCAGCCTCAAACTCCATTATGGTTTCCGGCTGGCCTTTTTTGGTCACGATGTTGATCAGGCCACCGGTACTGCCGCCGCCGTACAGGGACGTCGCACCGGAGATCACTTCAATACGGTCGATATTAAAAGGATCTATAGAGTCCAGTTGTCGGCTGTCGGTACGTGAAGAGTTGAGACGTACGCCGTCAACCAGCACGACCAGAGGGCGGCCACGCACATTCATACCGTAGTTGGTGCGGCTTCGGCTGCTGACGTCAAGGCCAGGGATCAGCTGAGCCAGTGCGTCTTTAAGCTCTTTGCCGCCCTGAATCTGCTGTTCCAGTTCGGCGTTTTCGATAACCCAGGTGGTTTGCGCCATCTCCGCTACGGTGCGATTGCTGCGGTTGGCAGACACCACGAACGTTTCATCATCGGTTTGTTGAGCGACTGCTGGCGCCATCATGGTAAGAAGCAGTGGGTTGAGAGCCCAAAGCGTATACTTTTTGCTTATCATCATTATTCCTCCACACGGGCGGAAAAAATCAGCCCAAAGATGCTGTGTAGCGAGTTAAAGAAGCAGCCTCCGGCTGCGTTTTCCCTAGGTGCCGCTGCGCCACTGAATCAGGGCGGGCGGCATACTGAGATCGAATAAATCACGTCCCATTACACGATTAAGAATACGTGCAGATCTCCATGCCATCAGGCTGAGCTGGGGTTCGGCGATGCCATGGGTTTGCATACTGGCGTTGACCGCGAAGATGTTGTTCTCTTTCGGGCCGTTCCACTCCAGGGTGAAGTCGTCGCGTACTTTGAAATTGCACTCATCGCGCATGGCGATTCGCGACATCAGCGGTGAAAGAATCTGCGGCAGCGCGGGACGGTATCCGGTGGCGAAAATCACCACGTCGCTTTCCAGTGTGTCATAGCCGTTATCCAGATGATGCTCCAGCAGCAGTTGCCAGCTCTGGCCGCGACTTTCCAGCCCGGTGACCGAGCGGCTTGGCAGCAGACGGGCGTTACGCGGTTGCCTCAGTACCTCGAAGCGATGATACAACTCGCGATAAATGGTCAGTAGCGAGTCGGCCGTGATGCCGTCGGAGGTCATTTTCTGCTCGTCGAGCATCTTCTGGCGCGCGCGTTCATTCAGACCGACGAAGCCTGAAACGTACTCAGGCGTGAAGTATTCGTTGGCGAACGCCGCCTCATCCAGCGCGTTAAAGTTATTGCGGCGCGAGACCCAACTGATCTCTGCAACGTCGCCCCATTCTCCGCGTAGCGCATTGAGAAACAGGTCGGCGCCGCTTTGCCCGCCGCCAACCACGCTGACTCGCTTGCCGCCGAGGTCTGGCCGGCGCAGGCTCATTTCACTGGCGTGGAAGCAGGTTTGCGTCGCCGTTTTTACGCAAGGCGGCAGGTGCGGTTGCTTGCCAATGCCAAGGCAGATATTGCGGGCAACGCTTTCGCCCTGGCTGGTCTGCACCACAAACCGCTGGTGTCTCTCGTCGAAATCAATACTCTCAACGGTATGATTGAAATGCAGATTGTTCATCCCTTCGGCGGCCCAGCGCAGGTAGTCGGAAAACTCATCGCGGGATACGGTACGCAGTTCGGTGGTCAGGAAGCGGTAGAATTTTTTGCGCTTCACCAGATAATTAACAAAGCTGTACGGGCTTGTGGGAGCCACAGCGCTAACCAGATCTTTCAGGAACATGGTCTGCATATGGCAGTCCGGCACCAGCATGCCGGGATGCCAGGCAAAATGCGGGCGGCCGTCAAAGAAGCGGCTGCTTAATCCTTCTGCCTGATGAGACAGCGCCGCGATGCTCAGGTTGAACGGGCCGATGCCTATGCCAATAAAATCTACAGTGTTTGTCATGATTCAGTCCCTGGTTGCCAGCCACAGCGGGTTTTGCAGATCCTCAAGGTAATTCGGCAACATGCGGCTGCCGCCGTCCTGGTCGTGCCAGGTCAGTTTTACCGGGTTCAGTACTACGCGAATAATTTGTGGCTTGAAGAGTGAGAAAAGCGCAAAGCGCGCTGACATTTGTGGGTGTTCCTGCATGTAATCACTCAACACTGCTGCCAGCAGTTGATAAAAACGCCTCTCCGGTACGCCAAGGCGAGCCATCAGTGGCGAAACAAAGCGCAGAACCGTCACGAAGTGGCCGGTCTGTAAATCATGAATTAAGTAGTCGGCGCTCAGGCGAGCGGTGACGTCACGCACCTCCTGAGGCAGGGAGTCCATTTCCGGGAACGCATCTTTCACCAGCCGCATATCGCCCTGGAAATCTTTCAACAGCACGCGCTGCGGTACGCCCTTTTTCATGGCGAGCGTTATATTTTGTCCGTGGGCGATAAGCGCGACGCCGTAGCGGCAAAGCAGGTGATACAGCGGAACCACTACCACTCGGAACAGCTGCGTGAGCCAGGTTTCAGCGTCCAGCCCGGAGCGGTCGATATATGCGCCTATCAGCGGCTGATTGTTTTCATCGCACTCCATCAGTGTTGCCATCAGAATCGGACTTTCGTCCGGCTTCAGCCAGCGACACGGATTCTCACGCCAGATAACGCCGAGCATCTCCTGGTAGCGGTAGGGGGCCTGGGCAAGCGCGGCATAGCCTTCATGGGACACATAGCCCGCCGCCGGTTCACCGAGGATCACCGCGCCGCTTTGCTTAAGCGTGGCGTCGGTCGCAAAAACCTGTTGCAGCCAGCGTGAGGCCAGCGGCCCGGCGGCGATGTATTTGCCCGGAATCCCCCGGTAGCAGGAGGTGTTGTAGATGGTCAGCGGCAGCTTGATATCCAGCCCGCCCTGGCGACTGGCGTTGGTCAGGGTGCGCAGCGACTGCTGCGCGAGCCACAAGTCGCCAAACTCGCCGAGCGAAACCATCCTGCCTTCGGCAAGATCGGCGATGAAGTCGAGGGAGATTTTTTGCTGCCACTGCCACGGATGTACCGGCAGTGGCAGCCAGTCGTTATCCAGCCCGTTGTCCTGCCAGACCTGATTGAAGCGGGCAAACTCCTGCGGGTCCATCGCGGCCGCCAACAACTGCTGAATATCCAGCTCGCTGTCGCAGCGCCAGACCATATGCTCACGTTTTACCGCCAGCCAGTGCAGTCTGAAGGTGTTGGCGTACTCTGGCGCATATCGCTCCAGCGCCTCTTTGCCCCAGCCCCGACGACCTTTATTAAAAGCGAATTTAGGATGGCCGCTTAGCAGGCATTGCAGGCGGTCGGCATCAAGATCAATCAGGTCACTGGCGCTCAGCCCGCGCCGTGCCTTCAGCAGTTGCAGGTCACCCAGCAGCGTGGCATACAAATCCTGCATATGCTCAGCAACGGTGGCATCGCTCATCGACAGCACCGGCTTTAGCTGCATCAGTAGCGTTTGCGCCAGAACGGGCTCGTCCGCGCAGCGCAGCGTTTGAGCATCAATCCACAGCCAGCCCCAGATGCCGCGTTCAGCGCTGAAGCGCCATTGTGCGCCCGGCAGGTTAATGCAGTAGCGGCCATCGCCCTGAGATTCCGCGTGGAAAACCTGCTCATACTCCAGCTCGGCCAGCATTTTTGCCACCAGCTGGCGGTTAACAAAATCCCAATCCTTGTGATTCATTACAGACCGACCTCCGTGAAGAAGTGATGGCGATCCGCCATCACCATGCGCGAGCGCTTGTGTGGGAAGTCGAACTCTTTAATTGTCCGGTATCCCGCAGGCTCAAGGTGGCGGAACAGGCGCTGGTTATCGGCGCGTGGCTCCAGTACGGTGCGCTGCGTGCGGGGCTCATCCAGCAACAGGTAATGTGTCAGCCCTCGCAGCCAGCTTTGTACGTAGTGGGCTCCGCGCCATTGCTGTTCACCAACCAGCAGATGCAGGCCACGGTCAAAGGGTTGCCATGAATAGTGGCGGCCAATGCGGTCTTCCGCCGCCCAGTAGATTTCGAAATAGCTAAACGGCCTATCGTCGAAGCAGCCGATCAGCGGGAACGCATGTTTACCGGTGAGCTGGCGTTCCAGATAGGCGGTCTGTACCTCCAGCGAGCCGCTTTGCTCCCAGAAATACTCAACGCGCGGATCGTTCATCCAGCGGGTGAAACGTTCTGCATCAAGAACGGGATCGGCAACGCGGAAACTCAGCGTCTTGCGAACGCGTGGATCGTAACGGCGATAAACCTCGCCCTGCGGACGGGGTGGGCGCAGCGGGAAATAAATCTCACGCTCTGCATCAAAAACCATTTCGCCGGAGGCCCGGTTTGCCGGAGAACTCAGCCATAGCGGTAACTGCCAGAAGGCGGTGCGATGGATGATGTCGCTTTTTACCTGCCCGAAAAGCGTCAGCGCCTGTGGCTCCTCACGCCATTCGGCCCAAGGGAGAACCACCGCTGAAAGTTGCGGTGCGGCGATAAATATCTGCTCCAGCGCGTCGCGCAGCCACCCTGTCGGCAACGGCCCCGGCCAGTGCAGCACCGCGCTATTGTCCAGCCCCCAGCTAAGATTCAGAGGCTTGTCGAGTTTTTCACAGCGCAGTCCATATCCGCTGTGAACGATGTTTGCCTTAGACATTTAACCCTCCTGAGCCAGCAGCGGGTTGGCGAAATCGAAGTAGATCACCGAGGGATCGACGATGGTGTTCTCGTTGTGGTCGTTCAGATAACAGAAAAAGTTACCTTTTACGTTCCAGTACGGATTTTCCAGCACGTAGTTGAGACAGGTTTTATGAGTCACCTGATCACGCATTTCAGCCAGCAACGTTCGTACGCGAGCCATCAGATTCGCTTCACTGTCCAGCCCGGCAGCGCCCAGCGCGGCGGTCACGGCAAAAGTGGAGTTAACCAGCAGGTAATAAGGGAAGTAGCGCAGCAACTGCTCACGGGTGAAGACGTTTTCCGCCTGCGCCTCGCCAATGGTGTCGAGCCA
The DNA here is from genome assembly GCF_021184225.1 of Klebsiella sp. KPN54798. NCBI lineage: Bacteria > Pseudomonadati > Pseudomonadota > Gammaproteobacteria > Enterobacterales > Enterobacteriaceae > Klebsiella > Klebsiella sp. KPN54798. Next base: position 79,318 of record NZ_CP089235.1, read on the forward strand.
GCCTGCCGCGTGAGGCATAAACGCGCTGCCCTGGCAGTCACGGTAGATAAGCCCGACCGGCAGATCCCCAAGCATCTGAACCAGAATATTTTGCTGATGCGCCAGCAGCACCAGGCCGTAATCCGCTTCAGCCGTAAACAGCGGCTTCAGCACCTGATGGCAGTAAGCATCGACCCATGCGTGGGCGGCCTGTTGCGCAGTGATGCCGAGGCGATCGCTCAGGCGTTTTACCGCCGCAACCAGCAGCGAATCACCGCCATCCGGCGCGGCCTGGGTCAGGGAGACCAGTACGTTAGTCTGGCTTTGCGGCTGATCCACCAGCAGGTTTTCACGCAGGGCAAACAGGCTTTCCTGCATGATGTTGCCGTGGAGATCGCGCAGCCCGGCCCAACCGTCTTCCTGCATCACCCGGAAAGTCGGGAAGCGGGCCTGTAGCGTCTGCCAGTCGTCGGTTTGCGCCAGGCGCGCCAGGCGCATTCCACGCTTCACTTCTTTCACTGACAGGGTACGGACGGAGTTGGTCAGGCGCACGCTCAGGGAGAATTTGATCATGTCGCGGCTGGTGGCGCAGTATAGCGAGCGGGAAGAGGTGGTCGGTAGCCACGGCGCGCCGGCCTCGCCTAAATCTTTAATCAGCCCTTTAGCGACAAGCTCCTGGCACCATTCCTGCTGCAACAGATACTCCCCCTGCCACGGGTGCAGCGGGAATAGCCATTGATTGTCGCTTAATTCATTGAGTAACTGCGGCGCATTCTCTGCGGCAAATCGCGTCAACCGTTGTTGCAGGTTGAGATGCAGGCTTTCACCGGCGATCTGCGTTTTGTTCACCGCAAACCACCGCAGCGGGAAGTGGGGCGCGAAGTCCGGCAGGTAGCGTTCGGCCTCCTGCTGGTTAAACGGTTCATGAGACTTAGGCGCCGGGTGGAAGGCGTGCCCGACCAGCAGAGCCTGCTCCGCCTCGCCAAAGTTCAACGCTTTTTCACGCAGGGCTGCCCAGTCATGGCGGGCATCAATTGCCTGCTGCGTATGGGCGTGGCTTTCCATCACGCGCTGGTGGAAGGTTTCGCAACTGGTCGCGGGTAGCAAGAGTTGGTGCTGGAGCTTATCAACAATAAGCCGGGAGAGGGTGGCGAAATCGACGGGGTGACTGCCGGAGGCCGTGACCAGACGCGCCGGAAATTCAAAGCGGTGATGCTGGGTTGGGGAGAAATAAGCCACTCTGAAATGGAGCGCCTGCTGTTCGCCCAGCGGGATGATCAATTGGGTTGGCTGGTATTCCGTCAGCCGCCAGTCTTTGGTTTCACGAACCAAGGAATTAAGGAAGCACTGCGCAGCCACATCCAAGGTTGAGGTTTTAGTTGGCAAAGTCATAGTCAAACAGATCTCACTCGTCATGATAATGAGAATTTTGTCGATAAAGATTCCCATTATCAACAAAAATTATTAGGATTGATAAAATTTATTTTATAAATAAGCACAATCAATATATGGAATTACAACATCGTGACGTCTCTTGAGAGCGCGGAAATGCCGCAAAAAACATTGTCCTGCTGGCCGCTTGCGTTCAGCGCGGGGTTACTCGGTGTCGGGCAAAACGGCCTGCTGGTCGCGATCCCTGTACTGGTGATTCAGACAAACCTGAGTTTGTCGATTTGGGCGGCTTTGCTGATGCTTGGCTCAATGCTGTTCCTGCCGTCTTCCCCGTGGTGGGGAAAGCAAATTGCCCGTATTGGCAGTAAGCCTGTGGTGCTGTGGGCTCTGGGGGGATACGGTGCAAGCTTTACTCTGCTTGGGCTGGGAAGCATGCTGATGGCGACCGGCGCTGTAACAACAGCGGTGGGGCTGGGAATATTAATCATCGCGCGGATCGCCTACGGGCTTACCGTGTCAGCGATGGTACCAGCCTGTCAGGTCTGGGCATTGCAGAGAGCGGGGGAAGGGAATAGCATGGTCGCTCTGGCAACCATTAGCTCCGGCTTGAGCTGCGGCAGACTATTCGGGCCGTTGTGCGCGGCGGCGATGCTGGCAATTCACCCTCTGGCGCCGATGGGGCTGCTGATGGCAGCGCCACTGCTGGCGCTGGTGATGCTGCTGCGGTTGCCTGGCACGTCACCGCGGCCTACAGCGGAGCGCAAGAGCGCCAGCCTGAGGCTGGATTGCCTGCCTTATCTGCTTTGCGCGCTGTTATTAGCTGCGGCGGTGAGCATGATGCAGCTTGGTCTTTCTCCCGCCCTTACTCGCCAGTTCGCTACAGATACCGCCGCTATTAGCCATCATGTGGCGTGGCTGTTAGGGCTGGCCGCAGTTGCCGCGCTTATCGCACAGTTCGGGGTGCTCCGCCCGCAGCGCCTGACGCCGATGGCGCTGCTTTTGAGTGCCGGAGCGCTGATGATTTGTGGCCTGGCGATAATGTTCGCTGAACAGCTATGGTTGTTTTACCTCGGCTGTGCGGTGCTGTCGTTTGGGGCGGCTCTGGCAACACCTGCTTATCAGCTTCTACTGAATGATAAACTGACAGACGGCACGGGTGCGGGCTGGATTGCTACCAGTCATACGCTTGGCTATGGGCTTTGTGCATTGCTGGTGCCGCTGGTGTCGAAAAGTGGTGCCGCCGCTGCGGCGCTGATTATAGCGGCTTTTTTCGTTGCTGTTTTATTTACCATAATATCTATTTTCATCTGGTTCAATCTAAAGTTTTCAACAGCTGATAGGGCTGTTAATGGCTAAATCGGTTGATGCTTAGAAGAGGACAATGACGAATCTCTGGAGATAGGCCACTGTGGGAGAGCGTTACGATAAAACGCAGACCGTAGCAGCATTAATTAACGAGGACGTGGAGGTCATCAATGCTTACAGCTTTCAGTTGGCTTTACTAACCAAGGACTGCGCGTTGCTCACGTACCGCAGCGAGGTTGTCGATTCAAAAAGACGCTTCGTTCGTCAATTTGGCAGAGGAGCCATATTTGTACAAATCATCAGAAATGTTGGCAGCTCAGATTTCACCAAGGGACGCCAGTGAAAGATGTTCAGGAAGAAGGGCAGGCACGCAAGATGGCGAATTAAGACAGGTGTGTTCGTGTTGTACCCCAGCCCGAACCGCTGTTCGGATTACCACCATCACCGGAATGACTTCCCAGACCAGAACTACCGGACAAAATGTTCTGAAAGTGGTATCTGGAAAGTAGCAGGAACTCCTTCCACAACAGCACCAATTACCAAAGGCAATGTAATGCCTCCGTACAGAGGAAAGGGCGTAACCTGGAAATTACCCCAATACGCTTAACCGTTAAACTTACACCGAAGGCCAGTCAGGATATGGATAATATCTGGTACTACAGTTGTCGCCAATACCGGCAACCGAGAAAAGTCATCTAGGCCTTGGTCGGTTATAAGGCTCCACGCTCAATGGAAGTGTATACGCGGGTTGCATGGGCAGATCGATCTCGGAACCTGCGTGGCGTTTGCCAGCCTCCTCTCGATGCAGGCTGGGTCAACCCGCGTACCGGAAAATGCAGTACAGCAGGTGCTGGCCGGTAAAGGCTGCAAAGTCACGTCGCTGCTGAAGCCTGTGGTGTGGACCATGCGAACAAACATTGAAAATGATATTCATTATTATTAATATTCTCACTTTTGTAGCTATTTCGCAACCATGCGTAGAACAAGGCAATACTGTTCGGTTTGTGTCAGGGTTAATGCCGAAGCGTCCAGCTCCGGCCTGAACCGGAAAGCCCCGAGCGGGGGCAAAAGGACTTAATTACGTGAGCTTGTAAAACATGCTCCCGGCGATTTTGGCTACCAGCGCTCACGCTGGAGTACAAAATTCTGGCAATCAAAATCAATGAGATAACCGGCAGCCAGTTACATGCAGGAACCGTTCGCCGCTGGTTGCCTTCTGCGGAGCTTGTGTGGCGCAGGGCCGCGCCAACTCTGCGAATCCGTGACCCGCATAAGGATGAAAAGATGGTGACAATCCACAAAGCACTGGACGAATGCAGCGCAAAATATCCGGTTTTTTATGAAGATGAGGTGGATATCCATCTTAATCCCAAAATCGGTTCGGACTGGCAGTTGCGCGGACAGCAAAAACGAGTGGTGACGCTTGGTCAGAATGAAAAATATTATCTGGCTGGCGCACTGCACAGCGGAACAGGTAAAGTCAGCTATGTAGGCGGCAACAGCAAAAGTTCGGCGCTGTTCATCAGCCTGCTGAAGCGGCTTAAAGCGACGTATCGGCGGGCGCAAGCCATCAGGCGGACGTGGACAAAGCCGGGAAACGCAGCGCTGGTTAAAGTGTAGCGGTATTCGGCGCAGCTATTTAGATAATCTTTGTTTTCATTGATGCACCTGAACAGAGACGACCACATCACCTCTGTTCAGTGGTCAAATTCAGTAAACTACTACAATGCTGTTAATTAGAGTGGGATTTGTCTAGAATAGAAAAATAATCGTTCTAACCCCTTAACATATCTCTGGAGATTTATGTCAGTTTTGCAAGTGTTACATATTCCGGACGAGCGGCTTCGCAAAGTTGCTAAACCGGTAGAAGAAGTGAATGCAGAAATTCAGCGTATCGTCGATGATATGTTTGAGACGATGTATGCAGAAGAAGGTATTGGCTTGGCGGCAACCCAAGTTGATATCCATCAACGTATCATTGTTATTGATGTTTCGGAAAACCGTGACGAACGGCTGGTGTTAATCAATCCGGAGCTTTTAGAAAAAAGCGGCGAAACAGGCATTGAAGAAGGTTGCCTGTCGATCCCTGAACAACGTGCTTTAGTGCCACGCGCAGAGAAAGTGAAAATTCGCGCCCTGAACCGCTACGGTAAACCATTTGAACTGGAAGCAGACGGCTTGTTAGCCATCTGTATTCAGCATGAGATGGATCACTTGGTTGGTAAACTGTTTATGGATTATCTGTCACCGTTGAAACAACAACGTATTCGTCAGAAAGTTGAAAAACTGGATCGTCTGAAAGACCGGGCTTAAGGATAAGATGTATTAGTCGCGATTTGATCTGGTACATGGCCTTGAAAGCGAGAGTCTGCAGTTTAGCGCGCCTGAATTTGGTGCAATAGCCTCAGTGGATGATGAAAGCGCCGCTTGGTCGCAGGGCATTCTGAGCTTCAGCGATAAACCTTTGAGTGAAGTGATTGCCACGCTGAGCCGTTATCGCAACGGCGCGCTGTGATGCGATCCAACGGTGGCTTTGTTACGCCTGAACTGTAGCATCTGCTGGGTTGCATCGGCATCTTGGCTGCGGGTAAAGACATGGCGCAGTTGGTGTTTCTTCCAAGCTTCGCCCTAATAAAACGCGAAGCTATTCGGCGTTGTCGTGTTTGTGCAACAACGAGACACGGAAATCCACTTCCGCACACTGACTACTTCAGGAAAGCCAATGAGTCCATCCACTCAGGCTATCAGGACATCTTTCAGCCCCCCCCTGTTTTGCAGGTCAGTCCCACAGACAATCAGAGCTGGGCCGAGGGCGTGATCGGAACCGCAGTCGTGGCTATGACGGGCTGTCTCGTTGAATGCTTACGGCTTGCAGTTGCTCAGGATGTCTTCGTTCTTTTTACCATCATAGGTGGAAAGATTCATGTTGCTGCCTTTGCCCCACAGCTCGTAGATGTAATCCTTGTTGAGCGGCACATAGCGCATGCCTGAACCACTAACAGCCCGCTTCATCGGGATCAACTCATCCATCTGCTGGATGACAGCATAGTCCCCGATGTAGACCACATCCAGCGTTTTGCTGTCATCGCAGGCGTATTGGGTGTGGGTGACTTCATCTGCCATAGCCCCCCCGGGGACGCTCAAAGCAAGCAGAACGATAGAGGAAAATAGAGATTTCATGAAAGTTTTCTCCTTGTTTCGTTATTCTGAGGGCGGGCATGAACGACGTTCACGACTTCAATGTGTGCAGCTGTGACCCTGTATATCACTATGTGATGAGTGTTTGTCAAAATCGACCTCCTCGTCGCGCACAACCCGCTTACAGCGAGATCACCATCGCGCTTTGGTGTTCTATCTGCGCCCACACAGCCAAGTGGGGAGCCGATGCTCTCCGGAGGAGAGAAAATGCGGGCCATCTATCGGAACTCCTTGCGGTAGATGACCACAGGTATGTCATAAATACCTTTATTTTCCCCACAAGTTTGCAGAAAAGTCAAGCAGATCCACAGCTCGGTCATACCATGCCCAGTGAGATGTGACTTTACCAATCCAATGGCCGCTTCCAGGGTTGGCTCCCGCTCAATAGGAATAACATGATGGCAGTTATCGCATTCAAAAAGTCCTACGGTAGCCCGTAGAGTCAGAGCGAAACGCTGAGTTCTTGCCGAGTCGGTATAACGCTGGACAATACTGGCCTGCATTAGCCGCTCCAGTATTCGGTAAAGGGTCACACGATCGGGAGCCTGCTCATGTGTGCGCAACGCTTGCTTCCAGTCATACGTTTTGGCTACTGGTGTTGCCATATTTCCCCCTCCGAGTCATGTCATTTGAATTCTGGCAGGAAGCCGGTATTATTGCAACTTGATTGCATTAACGTTTAGCGGCATAAGGCTGGATGCTATGAAAAGAACACCGCTCATTATCCTTAATGGTTTTCTGGGAGCAGGAAAAACTACTCTGCTAAAAAACCTTCTTACACAGGCACACAAACGGCGAATGGCTGTATCCGTCATCGTTAATGACATGAGTGAACTTGATGTGGATGGCGTCCTGATAGCCAACACAGAAATCGTTGATGCAGCCAGTAACAATTTTGTGAGTATTTCAGCAGACAGTATCAGCAGCAGAAGTGGGATCCAGAAGCTGGATTCCGCGCTGAAAAACCTGCTCGAAAAACGGTCTCCGGATTTTATTTTACTGGAAACGTCAGGCAGCAGCCATCCTCTTCCCCTGGTCCGCTATCTGCGAGAACACCCCCAGGTAAGTCTTAAAGCATTTTTGTCGCTTGTAGATACGGTCATGCTTAATGATGACTACGACGGTGGAAAGAAACTTATTCCGGTTTTCCAGGAGCACCTCAACAGAGGGACCCGGGGAGTGGAAAGCCTGCTGGCAGAACAGATTATGTTCTGTAATAAGCTCTTGTTAACCAAAAACGACAGATTACCCTTCTATGTTGTTACTGAGGTAGCCAGAGCCATACATCCCCTTAATCCGCAGGTTGCAATTATGGCCGTGCCCTGGGGAAATTTACAGCTGGATGAATTGCTTTCCATGCCGGATTACGATTTTCATCGGGTGGCGTTACTTATCGATGAGCTTCAGGATGCAATTGATGCAGTTTTGTCGGATGAACCCGACAAAAAATATGATATTTCGTGGCGGGTCATTGAGGATGACCGTCCATTTCATCCGCAGCGGCTGTGGGATACCTGCCATCGCTTCATGGGCGCAGGCGTTTACCGCAGCAAGGGTTTTTTCTGGCTACCGGGAAGGGATGACCTGGCATTATTGTGGAACCAGGCAGCAGGGAGCATCAATCTCGAATTCATAAGCTACTGGAAAGCCGGGGTCCTGACTCACACTGATAATTCATTGACAAAGGAAGAACGCGCAGCTATCCGTCAGCAACTGGCAAAAATGCCGGGCAGATTTGGTGACCGGCGCTGCCGCCTGACTGTTATTGGCGAGAGCGGCGAAATTGACGATTTTGCCCTCGCATTGCGCCAGTGTTTACTCACTGAAGAGGAAATTCTCTGGTGGCAGCAGGGGGGATTTTCCACGATCCCTGGCCCACGAAAGTGGCCCGGCTGGCTTAACAGGTTATTTTGCAGTAATAGTTATATTTCATTCTCCACTAGTTATATCTCCTAAGCACCCAAACGAGGAGGAGCTCAGTTACCATTTTTGACTTCAAATTTTATAGTCTTCTGTTTCTTACCTCATTTCCATATTTCCATATTTCCATATTTCCATATTTCCATATTTCCATATTTCCATATTTCCATATTTCCATGAGAGTTTATCTACAAAAAAGAACTCTAAAAGTCAACTTTATATTTATGCAATATACTTATAAATTGCCAAGTATGTGAACAAAATGGCAATGCATTGCAATAATATGTTGTTTGTTGTAAATCTTGGTAAGTAGTGGAAAAAATCGTGATAAAATAGAAAGGAGATATTGAGCATATTGCTATATGCTCTGCTTATCCACATTGACTGTTGCAAGGTATAACTAATGAGTAATGTTGATGAAGGAACGAAGATCTACACACCATTCACTTTGAAGCTTTATGACTGGTGGGTGCTGAGCATTTCCAACAGTTACGCTTGGCATTGTCCGACAAAAGAGATTTTGCTCCCTTATTTTTTACAAAATTTAAGACCTAACCATTTAGATATTGGCGTTGGAACTGGGTATTATCTTGCCAAAGCTCCTGCAAATTACAATATCTCACTTATGGATCTCAATAAGGCTAGTTTGAAAACGGCATCAGCAAGGATAGGGAAAGCCAGAATACGGTATGAAGTTCAGCATAATGTATTTGAATCTTATCCAGAGGAACTACATGGTAAATTCGATTCTATATCAATGTATTATCTCTTACATTGTCTTCCTGGGGCGATGGTGGATAAAGGTGTTGTCATAAAAAACGTGAAAGCTGCTTTAACTAAGGACGGAATACTTTACGGGGCAACCATACTTGGCGATGGGGTAATGCATAATAGTTTCTCATCAAAACTAATGAGGATTTATAATCACAAAGGTATTTTTTCTAATATGAGTGATTCTGAAGAAGGGCTAAAAAATGGCCCCTTTTTCGCCCTCATACGAAGGCACCCGACAAATACGGGTGCCTTCGATTCATTCTTCGAACCAAGGCTCAACAGGATCGGGATAATGCCGCCAATTTTGAGGCCCTTCAGCCATTTCTGCATCCGTTAACAGGGCGGAATCCAGTCTGTTGCGCAGTTTTGATTCATTCATATCCATTCCAATAAAAACGAGTTCCTGACGGGCATCACCAATGCCATCTATCCAGTTAGACATGATGAACTTCAGTGACTCAGCATCCTCTAGCCAACGTTCTTTCGGCACACTCGCCCACCACATGCCCCCCAGCGCCTGGCGCGCAATGCCACCAGCCTGTGACCATGAACCTGCGAATTCCGGACGGCTGGCCAGCCAGAAGTAACCTTTTGATCTGACGACTTCATCCAGCTCATTTTCCATCACCTGCCAGAAACGGGTCGGATGAAAAGGCCGGCGGTAGCGTTGTAAAAACAACTCCGCCGACTTGTGTGGCAGGCTTCACCTTTTTGAACCACAAGCAGTAGTACCGCATCTCCGTCACAATCCAGACAGATATCATGTAGTTGCTGAACGCAGCCTGAGGTCTAACCTTTTCGCCAAAGGCATGCTTGGGAGCACGACCAGTAAGAGAAACATTGGGCCTCACTTATCATTTGTTATGATATAATGCAACATTAAGGTTTGCCAGTTCTTCTTTACTTACATGGCACGCTCAAACCATCAGTTAGATTACCATCGTTTCATAACATCGCTTGAAAATTACAGGAGGCCCGGCGAGTAATCGCCCATATTCTCTAGGGCGAGTTTCGCGCGAGTAACATGATAATAAACAACCCTCCAATGCCCGCCGTAATAATGCCAATTGGTAGTTCCTGTGGTGCCAGTATCGTCCGGCTGACTATATCGCCGACACACAGTAATATTGCACCCCAGACGCCACACAGAGGTAACAACAACAGATGCTTAACTCCTGCAAAATGCCGACACAGATGAGGCACCATTAAGCCAACAAATCCAATCACGCCGGTTAATGCCACCATCAACGATGTTGCCAGTGCACAACAAAGAAAAATCTCGATGCGCAGACGACTCACGTTAATCCCCAGCGACAACGCTGTTTGTTCTCCTGCCAGCACACCATCCAGAGAGCGCCACCGCAACAGGACAAAGGCAAACAGCAATACCAGGCTGAACACTGCAAAAGGCAAATTATTCCAGGTGGCTAATCCCAGGCCACCCAGTGACCAGAAAAGCACTGAGCTGGCGGCTCGCTGATCGCCCGAAAAAATAAAATAACTAGTCAGCGCCCCGAACAAAAAAGAGATGGCAAGACCGCAGAGAATTAGATGCTCAGCTCCGCGTTGCTTTTTAAAATGAAATAACAGCATTACTGCTATGGCGGAACACACACCACCAACAAACGCCGATACGGGAGCGTTAATACTCCTAGTCGATCACCAAAACGGGTGATCACCAGCACCGCTCCTGCTGACGCACCGGAGGATAACCCGAATAAAAAAGGATCAGCCAGATCGTTACGGGTGGTAGTTTGTAACAATGCCCCTACCATTGCCAGTCCCGCCCCTGTCAGCACAGAGAGCAACATCCTCGGTACGCGTAAATCCGTCACAATTCTGCTGACCATGGCAGATACCGGCTCATCCACAATCTTCAGTGCACCCAGCACCTGCATTAGCGACAGTGAGACTGTCCCTCTGGTTATGCTGAATAACATTAACCCAATCAGCACGACCATCGATCCCCACATCACCCAGTGATAACGGTACGACATGAGCATCACTTCGCTTCTGTCGGGTACATTGCCCACGCGAGTTTTTCCACCGCACCAACATTAGCTGGTCCCGGCGTCAGTTCAGCATATTGTAATTTCAGGTATCGATGATGCTGAACAGCCGGAGTCAGTTTCATTAACGGATGATTCTCAAGAAAATGACGCAGTGTATCCGCACCGCTGCCCGTCTGGTAATCTAACAAAATAATGAAGTCCGGCTCAGTAGCGGCCACGCTTTCCCAAGACGTCGTTCCCCAACTGGTATCCAGCGCCTCCATTGCATTTTTACCACCAGCCGCCTCAATCATGGCCGTAGGCATCGCATATTTACCACTGGTAAACGGTTTATCCTCACCTGAGTCGTAGACGAACACCTTTAAAGGACGGGTACCTGCCGCTGGCTTCGGCAGTTCACTCAGCCTCTTTTGCCAGCCGCTGACCAGGGACAGTGCGTCATTGCGCTTGCCAAAAATCTTACCCAGCGTGAGGATATCGTTATACAGCAGATCCATCGTGGCTTTATTTTTGTGCGCAGTGGTGAACACACAGCTTTCACTCAGAACGAAAGTCTTGATGCCATATTTGCTTAACGTATCCGGCGTCACTTCGCCGCCTACTTTCATTCCATAGTTCCAGCCAGCGAAAAAGAAATCAGGCTCGGCTGCCAGCAATGTTTCCAGGGTGGGATATTTGGGTGCCAGTTCAGGGATCGAGCCCATCGCCTTTTTAAATTCCGGCGTCATTTTGTACCAGCCACTAATACCGGTCAGCCCAACAATACGATCCTGCAAATCCAGTGCAAACGCCATCTCTGCCATATTAAGGTCGTTGATCACAGCCCTTTTCGGCGGGCCGGAGAATGTTACAGGAGTCCCACAACTTTCAATAGTAACAGGAAAATCGGCAGCACTGGCTACTGAAGCAGACAGTACCGACAGCAGGGATATAAACAATTTTTTCATCACTGACTCTCGGAAAGTAATTTATACATAATGCGGAACTTCAAAAATACGCAACGCCTTTCCTGTATGGGGATGCGGTACGGTAAAACTGGTCAAGCCAAAAACGGGATAAAGGTATTCTGATACCAATACCTTCTCCGGTGTGTCACAGATCACTGATTGCCCCTGCGACAAGAGGAGAACACGGTCAGCAAATGATTCTGTCAGTGTCAGATCGTGCAACACCGCCACGACGGCAATCCCCTTGTTTTTTACAAGGGAAAGCAGTTCCTCGCGCCCGGGAGGATCGAGATGATTGGTGGGTTCATCAAGCAATACCAGGTCGGGCGTCTGTGCCAGTACCCGTGCCAGCGCCGCTCGTTGTCTTTCGCCGCCGGAAAGCGATAAAAGTGACCGCCTGCGTAGCCGTTGTAATCCGGTTTCTTTAATGGCATTTGCTACAATCGCGTCATGTACATTACGCGGTACATCCCGGCATGAGGGATACGCCCCAGCGCTACATAATCCTCAAGGGATAATCTCGTATCAGGTGTATCATTCTGGGCCAAAACAGCAACCAGCCGGGCTCGCTGTTGACGGGATAAAGCAGACATAGAACGGCCCCGCAGAAGAATGTCCCCTTTAGATGGGTCAGTTCCTGACTAATCGCTCTCACGAGGGAAGTTTTACCGCTGCCGTTAGGCCCGATAATGGCCAGACATTCTCCTGCTTTGACCGCAAAATGGACGTCAGAAAGCAACGTCCCGCCGTCTGGCCGCAACAGAGAATGAATATTAACGCTGAGAATACTTTCCAGCGTATCAAAATCATCTTTTTCTGTCAGATTACTTACGGTATTGCGCTTCATGGTGTTCCTTCTTGATTTCTATACTGGCAATCAGGACGCCGCCGACATCCTGTCCGCTCAAATCGTTCACGATGACGCACATCGAAATTGTGGTTGAGGTGTCTGCATTAACAAATTTTTAACCGCATGTTTTTACTAGGACTAAGAAAACCATTCAGGATCGTTAGCGGCTCTCTCTTCATTTGCTTCACTCAGTAGATTGGCCATCCCGGTGGTATTCGATCAGAATACGGTCAAATTTATCGCGGCGGTACATCAGACGACTCAGGATATGAATCAAATCTCCTCGCACCGTGCAGCAGATGCAGCCATTATTCATCTCGAAGACTTCTTCATCTGCATTGATAACCAATGCATCATCTATACAGATTTCACCGAATTCGTTCTCAATAACCGCCCCCACAGGCCGTGCTGCTGGCTGAGAATATTGCTAATTTAATGTTATAACATAACAACGAGTGATTAAGCTAATCTTTATTTAGATTCGGAAAAAATCAGGGCAACAAATCCATTCTTTCTGCTTTATCTGCCACTCCAGGATGGTTCATCACTCTGGGTTAACTAGCCCGCTTAACCGGGAATAAAGCACCAGTATGACCAGCAACAGTTTTTGTAAACAGGCTAACTATCGGACTATTGGGCAGACAATAATTGTGCATGTCAAAGGGCTTTGTTGAATAAATCGAACTTTTGCTGAGTTGAAGGATCAGATCACGCATCCTCCCGACAACTCAGACCATTCCGTGGCAAAGCAAAAGTTCAGAATCACCAACTGGTCCACTTACAACAAAGCTCTCATCAACCGTGGCTCCCTCACTTTCTGGCTGGATGATGAGGCGATTCAGGCCTGGTATGAGTCGGCAACGCCTTCATCACGAGGAAGGCCCCAGCGCTATTCTGATCTCGCCATCACCACCGTTCTGGTGATTAAACGCGTATTCCGGCTGACCCTGCGGGCTGCGCAGGGTTTTATTGATTCCATTTTTGCCCTGATGAACGTTCCGTTGCGCTGCCCGGATTACACCAGTGTCAGTAAGCGGGCAAAGTCGGTTAATGTCAGTTTCAAAACGTCCACCCGGGGTGAAATCGCACACCTGGTGATTGATTCCACCGGGCTGAAGGTCTTTGGTGAAGGCGAATGGAAAGTCAGAAAGCACGGCAAAGAGCGCCGTCGTATCTGGCGAAAGTTGCATCTTGCTGTTGACAGCAACACACATGAAGTTGTCTGTGCAGACCTGTCGCTGAATAACGTCACGGACTCAGAAGCCTTCCCGGGCCTTATCCGGCAGACTCACAGAAAAATCAGGGCAGCCGCGGCAGACGGGGCTTACGATACACGGCTTTGTCACGATGAAATGCGCCGCAAAAAAATCAGCGCGCTTATTCCTCCCCGAAAAGGAGCAGGTTACTGGCCCGGTGAGTACGCAGACCGCAACCGTGCCGTTGCTAATCAGCGGCTGAGCGGAAGCAATGCACGGTGGAAATGGACAACGGAATATAACCGTCGCTCGATAGCGGAAACGGCAATGTACAGAATGAAGCAGTTGTTGGGAGATTCACTGACGCTGCGTGACTACGATGGTCAGGTAGCGGAAGCTATGGCCATGGTGCGTGCGTTGAACAGGATGACAAAGGCTGGGATGCCAGAAAGCGTGCGTATTGCCTGAAAATCCAGCCAGCTACAGGGTCGTTCGCACGAAATCTTATTTATTCAACAAAGCCCCGACTGATCCCCATCAACGCCTGAGCATTTTGCACCTCTTGAAAAAGGTATAACCATGATTTACTACGATAATGCGTTTCGGTTGCGTATCCGTCACACAAGTGTTTACCAGATCCACCAGCACCTGGATTTTTTCATGCAGGAACGTAAGGGAGAGAAGCTGCCGTACTCTTTTAAAATTTTTCCCGGTACCGGGGATGATTCGTTACTCCTGGTCCGCACAGCTACAGCTCTGGAGTTGCCTGGGGAGAAAAAAAGAGAGCTTATTCTCTCTGAGGGCCATGAAATCAAGTTCATTACGTTAATGGCCATCTTTCATAAAGGAACAAAGTCAGAAGGCCGTGGCCGACGCCAGTTTGCTCCATCTGAAGAGGCTAGTTATCAGTTGGCCCTCACCAAATTAGCGAAGGCTGGGTTTAAACCCGGTCAAATCGTCGTCAGTGGCCCGAAATTCGTCCATATCGACAAAGGAAATGCTGGACGTGGTTTTACGCTACCCGTATTCACGGTACAGGGTACCGCCATAATCAGCAATCAACAGGAAGCTGAAGTGGGAATCGTTTATGGCGTAGGCCCTAAACGCGTATTTGGTTGCGGTTTCATGCATCTGGCGGGGCAGTAGTCATGAATACATCAGCGGTATTTGAGTCTGCCGGATTGTCGTTACGTAAGGTCCAACAGGATTATATCGAGGCTGCAGCTGGTGCACTGACTCAGGATCATAAAGTTGCACTGATTAGTGCTGAAACAGGTGTAGGAAAAACGCTGGGCTATCTGGTACCGGCGCTTCTGATTCTGCTGAAAAACCCTGAGGCAAAATTTGTGATTGCCACGAATTCTCATGCACTGATGCACCAGATATTCAGAAGCGATCGTCCTCTCCTTGAACAGATAGCTGAACAATGCGGCATAAAAGTTACTTTTTCCCGGCTTATGGGGAAAGTAAATTACGTATCCCTGGAGAAAGTACGTGGACTGTTACTCATGGACGAATTTACCGATCTGGATACGGTTAAGGTCCTTGAAAAACTCGCTAACTGGTCAAAACCTCTGGTTGAGTTTGAAGAAGAGTATGGTGAACTGCCAGCGCAGATCACGCCAGAGATGGTCACCTACTCCATCTGGGATGATATACAGGACATTGATGATATTCGCCTGAATGCTCTCAGTGCTAACTTTATTGTTACGACCCATGCGATGGTAATGGTCGACTGTATGTGTAATCACCGCATCCTCGGTGACAAAGAAAATATGTACCTCATTATTGATGAGGCAGACATTTTTGTAGATATGCTTGAGGTCTGGAAACAGCGGCGCTTCAACCTCAGAGAGTTGACTAGTGCGTTCAATGAACATATTCCACGTAATGGCGTGCATGTCATCGACCAGTTAATGAACGACGTGACTTCGATAGCGGGCGATCTGCATTTTTGTAGTACGCCTGCAGCGGTTGCCTTGTTTGACAATAGCTTTAACGCCTTATCAAAGGTAGGGCGGAAAATAAAAAATGAAGCGGCCCGGAAAGCTTTCTTTGACTGTATCTACAGCAGGGATATGCTCGGATTGTCCGGGGGCAAAAGGGCGTAGGCGTTTCCAATAAACGTCGTGAACCAGCCCTGATCGCTGTAAACCCGTTTATCGGGATGAATGTGGGCAGATACTGCACTCAGTGGCGTAGTGCGTTACTGACGTCGGCTACCCTCTCTATTACCAGTACCCCAGAGACCGGAATGGAGTGGTTATGTAAAGCTCTGGGGTTAACCAGCGATACGATTTCAATCAGGAAAATATTCTCCCCAGACGTCTATGGCTCAATGAAGCTGACCATCGCCGGTGCTGATTTTCCAAAGGTGTTCGATGACCCGAAAGAACAGATATTTTCAGGTCAATGGTTAAAGGCAGTAGTTGAACAACTGTCCTGTATTCACGGGCCAGCTCTGGTATTAACTGCCAGTCATTATGAAACCCGGATGGTTGCCAATCAGCTGGGTGAGGTCTCGCAACCAGTTTATATTCAGAAAGCAGGTCAGGCCCTGTCAGAAATTATTAAATAGTATCAGGAGAAACCAGGGATTCTTATTTCTGCCGGTGCTTCTGTTGGTGTGAGCTCACGAGGCGAGGAGACGGCACTGTTTTCAGGGAGGAGATCAATGCCTCTAATTAATTGAATTGATGTATGATGCGTGCTTTTGAGGTTTGTTCATGACCAGCGTTACCGTTCATTGCCCCCGTTGTCAGTCTGACCAAGTTTTCCGCCACAGGCAGAGCCCTAAAGGCCGTGACCGGTTTCGCTGCCGCGATTGCTACCGCGTGTTTCTGCTCACTTATACTTATGAAGCACGCAAGCACGGCGTCAAAGAGAAAATTACCGAAATGGCATTCAACGGAGCCGGCGTCTGTGATACCGCAAGGACACTCAAAATCGGCATTAACACCGTTATTCGCACTTTAAAAAACTCGCGCCACGACGAGTAACCACATCTCCGGTTGCTCATGCCGATGTGGCGCTCATCTGCGAACTCCACGAGCAATGGAGGTCGGCAGCAAAGCCCGGTAGCACTGGCTCTGGTACGCGTACAACACGAAAACAGGTGGTGTGCTGGCCTATACTTTTGGGCCACGGACCGATGCAACCTGCAGTGCGCTGCTGGCTCTGCTCACACCGTTTAATATCAGCATAATAACCAGCGATGACTGGGAAGTTACGCCAGAGAGGTGCCGAAGGATAAGCATCTGACCGGCAAAATCTCTACTCAGCGCATTGAGCGAAACAATCTGACGCTGAGAACCCGAATCAAACGCCTGGCTCGCCGACCGTCTGTTTCTCACGCTCTGTTGAGCTGCATGAAAAAGTCATCGGGGCCTTCATTGAAAAATACATGTTCTACTAATTAGATGCACTACCAGATGGCGTATTATCAGAAGCGACTTAAGGGCAGCGGCCTGAAACAGAGCATGTCAAGAAAGAGAAAATGTCACGACAATGCAGTAATGGAAAGCTTCTTCGGTACGCTAAAGATTGAATGTTTTTACCTGAAGGAACATAAGAATATCAGCTAGTTGCGCATGGCTATAGATGAGTACATCCACTATTACAACCATGAAAGAATAAAACAAAAAGGCCTGAGTCCGGTAGAGGACCGAACCCAAGCCCTGTTAGTCGCTTAATATAAACTATGGGATCAGTTCACAAGGTGTTTTTTAAAAAAGATAAATCCAGGAAAAAATGATAAATAGCTATTTTTTTCCATGCGCAGAGAACATTGCGACAGCACCTTTCACAATGACATCAATATTTTTAAAATAATGAGAAAGCATTTTTTTTAGTTCTTCTTCTGAATCACTAAAATTAGAAAAAATACCTTTTTTGTTATAAATTTGCAACAGTTTTAACGCAAAACTATTATGCCTTACCTTATCACCAAGTATGGTTGCTCCGTAAAGTATTCCACCTTTAGTTAAGGCGGCCTTCGCGTTTTTTATGACAATTCTTTTATCTTCCATTGTTCCTGGTAGACAATGGATGAGGTAATACATTGATATGGAATCAAATTTTCCATGAAGTTCCTCTGGGTAAGATTCAAATACATCATGCCTAACTTTATAGTGTATTCTATCTTCCCCTACTCTTGCCGATGCAGCTTTCAAGCTGGCAGGGTTAAGATCCATGAGGGATATATTATAGTGAGCAGGGATTTTAGTGAGATAATAACCAGTACCAACGCCAATATCTAGGTGGTTAGGACTTAAGTTTTGTAAAAAATAAGGAATTAAAATATCCTTTGTTGAACAATTCCATGCGTAACTATTCGAAATGCAAAGCACCCACCAGTCATATAGTTTCAGAGTTAATGGAGTGTAGATCTTCGTCCCGTTATCAGTATTACTCATTGATTGCACCTTATACAGTTATCATTTGAAATTAAATCAAAAAATGGGCCGGATATCAAGGAGAACAATATATTAATTTACTTTGAGGGTATTTAGCCTGGATCATGTGGTCGGATCAATCGCCAAATAACTCCCAAGCACCAACTGTTACACTAGTGGTAATCTGAACATATTTTTCAGAAATCTAATTACCATGGTTATTATAGAAACAGACAGTATTACTAAGCGAATTGTTTTTTGCGAAAGTATTTATTTGATAAGGATTTTAAAATAAGTCCTAAACTCGCCCCTCCCCACACATCTTTAATCGTGAATTATTAAGCAAACTGACAAAATAAAGGGGGGCGGGTTAAAAAAAAAGATCAATTAATTGCAAACACGCAAAGACAAAAAAAATGACTATTTACCGTGATTGATTGAATTTTTATTCATTAAAAATTGTAACCAACGACTTTCAAGAGAAATGATTCTCTGTTGTTTTTTTTTTTAATGCTTATAAAATATTTTTGGATGAATATTGATGGATCAGAGTTACTGTTTCTATGGAAAAATATATTTACTTTATATGTAACAAGGATGTAAACATAGTGTTGACTGATGATTATTTTTTTTATTATGGCCTAAAGCAGTTAACTGGACTACCTCTGTTTCATATTACATATGAAGGAGTAGTTAATAAATCAATAGCAATTAAGCACAAAAGAAACATAAGAGTATTGGTTGACAGCAGGATTTTTTATTCAGGGAAATGGGGAGGGTACAAAATGTTAAGGGGATCATTAAATATGATAAGCCAATGGATGTGGCTTGACGTTTCGGGGGGGGGCGGTTTTATCCTAAAGGGTGTGATTATGACATCTATGTTAACATGCAAGGAAATGTAAAAAATAATATTGAAAAACTATATTTTGCATTCTTAAAGAAAAATGTTAGCCGAATTGTAAACCATTATCCACGGCTAACAAAAAAGGAACAAGCAGTGCTGCAATGCCTACTGAAAAATGGGGGCATTAATGAAATAAAAAGTCAACTAAAAATTGAAGAAAAAACGCTATCATGCTACCAAAGCAAAATAACAAGAAAATTTGGCTGCAAAAGGTACATAAGGTTTATGTATCTTTACAGCCTTAATAAAGAAATGGTTGATGAAAGATGGCTCATGCCAAGTATTTAGGTAAAAAAGGGGAGGGGATGTGAAGGAACTCTTTTATTTATTTATTGCTTTTTTTTTGTTTTTTTTGTCAGTTTATAATTCATATTCTTATATTTCAGACAGAAGAAAAATAAAAAGAATCTTCCGCTCGCGCAGAAAAGCGATGAATAGACGCAAAAAAAAATTCAAACTATTATAGAACTATACTCACGTTCAATAAATGATATCAGCGCGATATATAACTCATGCCAATTTCAGTTGGCAGATAAGTACGCATACTGCATGCACCATTTATGTATAAAACATCTATCAAATATGTCAAAGCATAGTGTCACTATACATTATAATGCATCTCCAGCAAATGAGAACATATAAAGAAAGAAGGATCAAGGTAAGAAATAATGAAATTGTGTGTCGTTACAAATAATAATTATTTCTTTGCCGGCATGGAACATATTTTCTCAGAGGTTCAATGCTGTCTTTGTAGAATATCGAGTTATGATGTATATGCATGCACTCCTAATTCAAACGTAATCATTTTATTGGATGGTGTGAATCACAAAGTTTCGATAAAAGAGTATAGCTATCTAAAAAAAATAGGTTTACCTGTTTTTTTTATTCTGAACACAAACTGTAATGTTAATTCCACCCTCATCGGAATTAACATCATTAACGCACGCGAGGCTATCACTATTTTAAAAGATAGAATGATTTCTCTCTTTAATGGGGGGGGCAGCTTGATTATAAACCAATAAATTTGACAAAGAAGGAGTCTTTTATTCTTAGATTATATATAGATGGATTATCATTAACACAGATAAGTGAAAAAACAGCCATTAGAAAAAAAACACTTATAACTCACACACGAAATATTCTTAATAAGACCGGTGTAAAACACCATAATCACCTTAATATTTTAAAAAACATCCTTGGCATACATTTGGCTCATTAAGGATGGTATAGCTTTTTGTTTCCAAAGATTTGTGCGTTTAAAATTACATACTTTATTAATGAAGGGGAATGAATGCGTAGAATTACTATATTTATATTATTCCTGTTAGTTGCTGTAACTTGGGGAACCACGTGGTTAGCTATGAAGATTGCTCTTGAAACTATCCCTCCAGTCTTTGCTACCGGGATGAGATTTTTATTTTCCGCTCCATTATTAATCATTATCGCATGGGTAAAAAAAATACCAATTTTATTTCCTGTTGGCCAGCGTCTATTTCAACTTGCAATTAGTATGTTTTATTTTGCCATTCCTTTCTCTCTAATGATTTATGGTGAGGTTTATGTAAACCCAGGACTTGCCGCTATTATATTTGCAAATATGCCGGTGGCTATTTTAATAGCATCATTTTTATTTTTGAATGAAAAAACAAACTCAATACAGATTACTGGACTAATTATCGCATTAGCTTCACTTTCGTTCATCCTCATCACGGAGGCGCGGGAAAGGACAGAAAGCCAGTGGACGGGAGTTATTGCCCTTTCTTCTGCAGTAATAATTCATGCCATAGTATATACTCAATGTAAAAAAAGATGCTGTAAAGTCTCTGTTATATCGTTTAATGCGTTACCGTGTTTTATAGCTGGGGTTATTCTTTCGCTGGTGGGGAGTATCTTTGAGAGGCCACAATTATCAGCTTTATCTTTACACTCTACATTAGCAACAATGTATTTAGGCTGTTTTGCTGGAGTTTTTGGGATACTGTGCTATTTTTCTCTGCAGAAAAGGGCTAGCGCTTTCCAGGCTTCGCTCGTATTTCTCATCTTCCCTCTAATTGCAGTAAGCTTGGAAAGTTATATATATGGGAAAACCATATCAACATACTCAATCTTACTGATTATCCCCCTCGTCATTGGAATACTTATCACACTTATCCCCAAAAAAACTGTCGTTGATAAAAACAAAATGAATAGCTGAAAATATAGTGTAGATAACAATTTTATGAAGTAAAATAATGTTCTTTTAAATTTATTTGTTATCTGCTAATTTGCTTCCCTGCGCTGAAACTAGCGCAGAGGAAAATTAAGTTATATTTAACTTGCGGATGCGATGAGGTTTATTAACCTCTAGCACGGTTCAAATATTTTTTTATCTCAAGTAACTCATCTCGCGAGTTTGAAAATGCCAGCGGCCTAAACCCATTATCCTTTCCTTCAAGAAAACAATTGCAACTTTCGATTAAAAACGCATTGGCTTTCTGTATATTGAATTCCAACAAAGATTCATTATAAAGAAGAATAAAAAAATCATCCTCAGGGTATTGAAAAAGCTTTTTATCCATAATCGATCCTCAAGATTTTATATAACATCAGTTATATCTTGCTTAGTCCTAATAATTACGATCAGAATGAAACTACCGCCCCACATAATAAGCCCGCCCTGGCTCATTATAGGTACTAGCACCTTCTGAAGTTCGGTAGATCTGCTTATCGAGGATATTACTGACACCGATGTTAAGACGAAGATTTTTATTAATATCGTAATTGAAGTTCGTTCCCACCAGAGAATAAGCCCCAAGACTTTACCTGACATGCCGCGAGTATCTTCACTTCGACTTTCCGCATGGGTACGCGGTTTTTGTCTGCCGTATAACGTCCAGTTGACGCTGGCGGAAAACGCCTGGGTGATGGTCCAGTCAAGCGAGTTATTAATTGTATATTTCGGGATGATCGACAGTGGGTTACCGGTGTCTTTTTGCTCCGAGGTGATCATCCAGGTGGCATTGGTATTCCAGTTCAGACGATCTTTCACCAGCGGGAACGCCATGCTGGCTTCGATACCGTCAACCAGCGCTTTCCCTCCATTCTGCCACTGGAGGATATATGCGCCTGAAGCGGTTTGCCCGATAGCATTATCCCCGGCCACGATCTTATTCTGGTAGTCATTGCGGAAGTAGGTCACGCTGGCGTAGTAATCTTCCCAGGCGAACTCCAGCCCAATTTCTTTATTGATACTGATTTCCGGATCGAGATCTTTATTTCCTTTCAGGTAGCAGCCGCCCGATGTAATATCTTTTGGACAACCGTTGCCTTTCGAGTAGAGCAGATAACCTTTGCTGGATTGATACAAGTTTGGTGCTTTGAAGGTTCGGGCAATCCCCGCTTTGACTTTGAAGTAATCGCCCAATTCCTGCGATAGGTTCAGGCTGGGGCTGAAGTTACCGCCGGACTCGTTGAGATAATCAAAGCGCAAGCCGGAAATGATATTCGTGCCGGGAACCGGCTCAATATTATCATCAATATACAGCGCACTGATTTGGGAATGGTTTTTACTGCTGCGATCCGCAGCAGAGCCAGAAATGCCGCCTATATCACTGTCATTCACCGTAAGGCTGGTAGAGGAAGGGGCGTCGAGTTTATCTCGACTCCACTCCACACCAACTGTTAGCGTTTGATCGACCGGTTCATTCAGCGGAATATTAATCTCACCGCTGGTTCGCCAAGAGCTCAGGCGATTGGTCGTGAATTTTTCATCCGCCAAAATACGCCCTTCACTGCCGCCGGATAATCCTTCATTCATGCGGTTGTTATTGGTTTTCTCGTAATAAACACCAAAACGACTTTGTCCCCAGTCCCAAATACCATTATGCGCAATGCCATAATTCTGCCGGTAAAGGCGGTTCGTCTCTTTGCGGGATTTCGCTAGGTTTTCAGTAACAGCACTGGAAGAACTGTTTTGCGTATCGCCCGCATAAATATTCCCCTGACGGCTATATCCGGCTTCGAAATCGAGAATTTGCTGCGGATTTAATTTCCACGAAACAACGCCGTTAATATCTTTGTTGCGCACCCCTTCATGCCCGGCCGCGTTTTTCGTACCGGCTGAGGAGTTAATATCCCAGCTGTCGGCATCGGTTTTATTCAGGTTACCGTAGAGGTGCATGGTCAGCGCATCGCCAGCCAGTGGCCCACTAAGGCTGAAGTTGGTGCGATGCGTAGCGCCTTCATCGCTGCTTTCCGGCTGGTTGGTGTATAGCGACAGCGAACCGTGCCAGTCGTTGGAGGGACGTTTGGTAATGATGTTTACCACCCCGCCCGCGGCGCCCGAACCGTAGCGCGCCGCCGCAGGGCCACGGATCACTTCGATACGCTCAACCTGTTCCGGTGGCACCCAGTTGGTGTCGCCGCGGGTATCACGCTCCCCACGCCAGCTATAACGCACGGAGTTGCGCGACGTCACCGGTACACCATCAATTAAAATTAATGTGTTTTCCGGCCCCATACCGCGAATATCGATCTGGCGGTTATTACCGCGTGTACCCGAGGCGCTATTGCCGGTCAGATTGACACCTGGCATTTTGCGAATAATATCGGAGAGGTCGTTGACCGGAGGGTCTTTTTAATATCTTCGCTGGTAATAATCGACACGCCAGGCTGCTGTTTTAGTACTTGCTCTGCGGTGGCTACCACCACCAAGGTCTCGTCGTTATCGTCGTAGGATTTGGCTACTGATACTTGACTATTCAACCCTGCCAAGAGCGCAATTGACGGCCAGAGGATCTTGTTAATTCTCATACCCATTCCCTAATGAATGCTTAACTTAAAAGTGGTTGATCGTTAAGCTCACATCCTTGCCAGATATTTTTTACTGTAATTATTGTTACTATCGTAAGTAATGATAATTATTATCATTTGTGGGGAAGAAATTCAACCCTTTGTGATTTAAGTATTAGGCATAAGGGGCACTGGGCCTGAGTTACGGGGCTGGTACCCGCTAGCTCTGATATCCACTTAGGGTGAATTAGCCCGACGCACTATATGAATATCTTCATTGAAACGAGAAATTTCAGTATTATGCAATACCGTGCTATCAACAGTTTTAGGCTCGTCCTTATATCGTTTCCCCCATCCGTGTAAGTTGCGGGGGCTATATATCTTGTCTAATGCTTACATATAGCGGTCATTCTACACTTACAATAGCCTTACGCCATGAGCCATATCTACACAGATGTCTGAAAGTATTCTCGGGTCAAGTCAACCTTTTAGTAAACCAAGCCCGTCAATCAGTGCGCCGCGCCACCATGCGTAATCGTGACCACCGGTGTAAATTGCGTAATGGCTGTCGACGCCAGCATTCAGCAGACGCTGATGAAGCTGCTGAACGTGCAGTACCGTCGAACCTTCCAGTGATCCCACGCATAGGCGGATACGAACATTCTGCGGTGGGGCAGAAAGCAGATGCTCGCTCACCCATGACGTATCGGTTTCTCTGAATAAGTTTGGCCGGCAGGCGCCTTCCGGCGTCCACCACATTGAAGGGGAGTGGCTGAGCGCCAGGCCGAACGTTTCTGGTGCGTGACGAGCGGCTATTAGCGCGCTGACTCCGCCGAGGCTCTGCCCGGCTAACACTGTGCGAGAACGGTCTGCCCACTGCCGCTGCGGTTGTTCGGCACGAATAGTCGGCAGTAGATGCCTGGCAATATCCGTTATCAGTTCGCTGCGCCCGCCAAGTATCGCATTGCGCTCGTGTTCATCGATGTTGTCGATGCCCATTATAGCTACGGGAACGATGCGTCCGTTGTTTATAGCAACGTCAATTGCCGCGCATACTCCTAGATGATCGAACCACGTTTCACCATCGGGCAGCACCACTAGGCCCAGGGGCTGCAAAACATCAACGTCCGGCATATAAAGCTGAACCCGGCGCGATTGCCCGGCGATAATGCGCGAGGAGGTAAGCAATTGCCCTGTGGGTGAGCCGCCGCTCCATTCGGGCTGGGCGGGGGCTTTATCAAGCGTCAGCACCGATTCCTGTGAGCTTCCCCGAACGCTAATTCTTGGCGTTTTGTTTAGCGGATCGGCGTGCCCGGGGAGAGCGGCAAAGCGGCCTCCGGCCTGTGCAATCCTCTTGGCCGGAGTGCCGAGGGGGATTTCTATCAGCGAATAGGAGCCGCAGTAACTTGCGGGTAAACGCAGCGTTAGTGTCCAGATATCCGTCTCGGGAAGGGGGGTCATCATGCCTTTTGCTACGTGCTCTTTATCCGTTACCCGATTCAGACGCAGATATACGCCCTGCAGAGAGTGCCAGGCACGCCACAGAAAGGTCACTTCACGCTCGTCTTCCGCCCCTTCGACCGGCATCACCAGCGGTCCATTCAGCGATTCAGCGTCGCGCCAGAAGTCAGAAACGTTAGCAATGTGGCCTGCTGCCAGTTGGCTACGCAACCTGGCGATAGCTGAGGGATGTTGTTGCATGTTCAGCATTCACTCTCTTTGAAAATTAAGGAGAACAGTATAAATAGCTAAAGCGGCTGTTCCCGGAGCAGCCGTTTCAGAGCGTGTTTTTTAATGTTTAATGTGCACTGTAACTATCCCGCGATGTCGTGCTGTCGATGTAGCACAGTACTGCCGACACTGTCATGCCATAACTGGTTATAGAGGCCGCCTGCAGCTAAAAGCTGTTCGTGAGTGCCGTATTCAGTAAGCTGCCCCTTATCGAGAACGGCAATCAGTTCGCAGCGCTGCGCGGTGGTCAGACGGTGCGCCACAATCAGCGCCGAGTGCTGCCTGGCGTGCGCGACATCTATTAACGATGACATCAATCGTTCTTCGGATGCGCGATCCAAGCGTGACGTAGCTTCATCGAGTAGCAGGATGTGAGCATTCGCTAATTGCGCGCGAGCCAGTGCAATCAGCTGGCGCTGACCTGCGGACAGATCGGCACCGCCGTTACTCACCGGTGTCCGGAATCCCTGCGGCAGATTGCGTACCGTCTCATACAGCCCAGCCCGCAGTGAAGCAATCTCAACGTCGTCATTGGTGCTGGATGGCCGTGAATAACGAATGTTTTCCGCAATATCACTACTAAACAGCGCCACATCCTGATCGACCACCCCAATCTGGAGACGGTAATCGGCAAGCGAGGCATCATCAATCGTCCGATCACCGATGCTGATACTGCCGTAGGTGGGGGAATATAACCCGGCAATCAGTTTAATCAGCGTTGACTTACCCGCACCACTGCGACCGACGACCGCGACAACCGTTCCCTCGGGGATCGTCAGGGTAAGTTTGGTCAACGCCGGCTCGGAACTGTCGGGATAACTAAACGTGACATCATCAAGATGAAGCGCACCGGTGGCGGGCGGTGCAGAAGAGGGGGTTACGTTCTCAGTGCCTTCGGTCGCCAGCAGTTCATCAATATGTTTACCGCTGGCCGTCGCCTGCTGCCAGGCGTCGACAATCCCTGATAACTGCTGAACTGGTCCGTAGAATTGCCCCAGCAGCAGGTAGAAAGCCGCCATCACCCCGGCGGTCATTTCACCTTCGGCGACCCGCGATGCTCCCACCAGTAGAACGGCGGCATAGGAGGCCTCGGTGCAGAAGGTCAGGAACGGGAAATAGACGGCAAGGTATTTTTGCGCACGCACGCGGGTCGTGCGGAAGCGATCCGATAACGCACGCAGCCGTGCTGCCTCCTGTTCCTGCTGGCCATGCGATTGCACGACGCGCAAGCCGGAGACTTTCTCCTGCAGGGTGCTGTTAACTTTGCCTATTTCCAGCCGCGCCTGCGCATAAGCAGGGGAGCTGAGTCGGCGATAAATCCAGGTTGCCAGTGCGACCTGTGGCACCGCACTTAATGCCGTCAGCGCCAGGAGCGGGTCGAGCCAGAACATGGCGGCGGCGATAGCGAACATCGTCACGAGGCTGGTGGCCGCACCGGCAAGGCCGTTTTGCAGAAAGCGGGCGAGAGAGTCCACATCAACGGTCATGCGGGTCAGACGCGAATCGACATGCTTTTCATGCCAGGGGAGGCCAAGACGCAGCATATGGCCGAAGGTGCGCACACGCACGGTATGCTGGACTGACTCCGCCGCCCTTGCGGCGAAGACCGTCTGCAGCGAATAACAGCTCCAGCTCACGGCTACTAGGCACAGGGCGAGCAGGACGCAGAGGCCGATAGTCGACATATCGCCTGCGGCGACGCCGGAGTCAATGCCGCGCTGCAGCAGTATCAGTACCCCGACGCCTGCCGCCGAATCGAGTGCGATCAACAGGGCGGCGATGACGAACATCCACGCCACGGGCTTCAGCAGCGACGTGACTTTGCGGCCTTTACCGGCCAGCGCCTGCTGTACTGCATTTTCCGGCACGCGAGTCATACGGGCAACAAAGCCTTTATCCCCTGTCTCCGGCGCATAGTCTTGTGCCGCGGGTCCGGTTGGCCACAATTCGTTATTCTCACTGTGGGAAGGCGCGAGGAAATCGCCATCGCCGGTCATAAGCGCACGGAACGCCGGACAGCGCGCTTCAAGTTCTGCCTGGGTTCCAGTATCCACCACCCGGCCCTTATCCAGCATCACAATTCGGCTGGCTAACTGAAGCGTTGAACGGCGTCGGGCAATCACCAGCAGCATATGCTCTTCGTCAGCATAGCGACTCAGCGCGGTGTTGATCTCCGCTTCAGTACCGGCATCGACCGCCGAGGTGGTGTCATCGAGGATCAATACTTCCGGCGCGGTAATGAGCGCCCGCGCCAGCGCGATTCGCTGCCTCTGCCCGCCAGAAAGATTTGTACCGCGTTCAGTTAACCAAGTATCAAAGCCTTTCGGCAGGGCGTTGATAAAATCGCTGGCTCCTGCTGCCGTCGCCGCGCGGTAAATGTCGTCCGCCGTTGCCTGAGGGTGGCCATAGGCGATATTTTCCGCCACCGTACCGGCAAACAGAAAAGCATCTTCAAACACAACGCCTATACGACGACGAAGCGCCTCCAGCCTGAGAGCGCGGAGGTTATGTCGGCCAGCGCTGGTGTTGAGCCATATATCTCCGGCGCTGGGATCGTAAAAACGCGCCAGCAGCATCAGCAGCGTCGATTTCCCGGAACCCGATGCGCCCACTACCGCCACGGTTTCACCGGCGTGCAGGGAAAAGGATACATCGCTGAGGATGCGTCTGCCGCCACGGTAGTCGAAGCTCATATTCTCCAGTTCCAGCCCGACAACCTGACCGTTAACCACCTCCGTCCCGTCTTCCATCTGCGAACGGGTGTCGATCAGAGCAAACACTCGCTCCACGGACGCCTGGGTGCGCTGAGCGATAACCAGAAACGATGCCAGTACGCGGGTTGGCCCGGTCAGCATCGCGAGGAAGCTGGCAAATGCCACGAAGGTTCCGAGATTGATCCGCCCATGTATGATCGACCAGCCGCCGTAGCACAGCAGAACGATTTGCCCGAGCACCGGTAGCGCCAGCATGGTGGCACCTGGTATCGCCTGCGAGATGGCTGCGCCGATGCGTACATGCACAATCTGCCGCGACTGGCGATCCAGCCAGCGCGTTTCACGCAGCTCCGCCACGCAGGATTTCACCACGGAGATCTGCGCCAGCACCTCGCGCATATGTTCGGTGAGATTCGCCAGTCGGTCCGAGGCTAGACCGGTCTGCGCGAAGACCCGACGACGCGCGCGCAGCGCAGTGATCGCTAGGCACGCCAGTACGCACACGACGATGAGTGTCATGGCAGGTGACATCCACAGCATCACGGCAATGCCGGCGATGTAATAAGTGAATACTGCCAGCGGCACCGGACACATCTGCAGCAGGGTATGCACCTGCTGCAGATCGCTGTTGGTCCGGGAAATCACTTGCCCGGTGCGCAGCGCGTCCTGGCCTGCGCCGTCAAGTTTCTGAATGCTGTCGAATGCCCGTCCTCGCAGGGTGTGCTGTACCCAGAGCGAGAGCTCCCCGGCATAACCGCGGCGCACGTAGTTACCGATGAAATCAAAAAAGGCGATCAGCAGTAGCCCGCAGGCCAGCCTCGGCAGACGGGTCGGATTGCCTGCCAGCGCGTCGTTCACCGCTTGCCTTGTCAGCAGCGGTGTCAGCGCGGCCAGCAGAATAGTCGATACCGACGCTACTACCACGATGATGGTAAGTTTCTTACGTTCCCAGCACACGCGTGCCAAGCGAACTATCCAGGACCGCGCAGGTGTGGGAGAGTGAGTCGCAGGCATTAAGCCACCTCCGTCTGTAAAAAATACGATCCGAGCTGGATCGCTCCGAAAAAAAAGCGCCAGCGCGATCCGGTCCCGCATTGTTACGGGCGTATAACTCTAGGATGCGTGCTGGCGTATGATCGTCATGACGGTGTGGTGGCTACCCTTTCTGTACCATCGCGATCAGGTTTTTCGCCACTTCGCTTGGGCAGGGTAGCGTCGCCATTTCCGCCGCTACCTCTTCAGAGGCGTCGCGAAGTGCGCGATTGTCGAGGAAAGCATTGATCATGTTGCTTGACAGGCCGCCGTCGCCGGGGATGATCCCGCAGCCACGCTCGACAACAACGCGGGCATTTACCGGGCGATCAGCACCCTGGCCGAAGACGATCTGTGGAATACCGGCGTGTAGCGCTGTCAGAGTATTGCCTGCGCCGCCATGATGAATGAAGCCATCTGCGCCGTTCAGGAAGGCCCCCATGGGTATCCAGTCGACCAAGCGGACATTTGACGGTAGCGAGCGTAGATCGGACCGCGCATTGGCCGGAAGATGCAGGATAATCTCGGCATCGACTTCACTGGCGGAATCCAACACCCAGGTGATCAATTCAAGGCCGTCGACCATCGGTTTGACGGTGCCGAGACTCACCAGCAGACGTTTACGATCGGGCTTCCTCTCCCACCATGGTTCCCACACCGCGCCGCCGTTGTACGGGACGTACTGCATAGGAATAATGGGTTCGCCGTCGTTTTCAAGAATGCTCATGCTCGGCGGTGCTACGTCGATCCAGGCCATATCGCGCGGTGCGGCCCCGACGCCGTGGCGATGATACGTGTCCGCAAGCGAACGCGTTACGCCTTTGATATGCCAGGGCGTATGGCCGAAGCCGACGGTTTGCATCACGACCGGGATATCGTATTTGGCCGCAATCAGCGGCCCGATGACTCCGAGCGGAGGGTAGATGATGAGATCGGGCCGCCAGTGTCCGGCGAACTCCACCAGGTGGTCGGCCATCTCTTCGCTGAAGAATGAGAAGTTTCCCATTTTGGTGCCGATGTGACTTTCTTTCCGCAGAGCTTCATGGCGGCAATAGCCAGCTTCGGAATCTAAGCCTGGTGCGGCATCAAACGCCACCAATCCCGCCTCTGCTGCTTTTTTGACGAATTTTCCTCCGCTGGCGATCAGCACTTCATGGCCGTTAACGCGAAACGCCTGTGCCAGAGATAGCACAGGATACAATAGCCCATAGAGAGGAGGACCTATAAATAAAATACGCATAAGAAAATCCCTCTTTTAACGCTCCTGTATACTATGGCAGGAAACCAAAAAACACAGATGATAATGATTATCATTTGTGTTTTGATTTTGCAATGGTAATAGTTTTATTTGGGATGCAAGTGCCGTTGCCATCAATGCATTTGCCTCGATGACAGTTTTATCTGTGGTCAGGGGAATAGCGCTGGCAATACTTGCAAGCCGCTGTTCGGTATATGCAACAGCAGGACCACCTTTAGCATTCATAAAATGACGGACAGTATCGCTGCTAGCCCGTTTGAGTTGTTGCAGACTCTCGGCCAGCGAATGATTACAGTCTCTTTTTGACCACAACAAACCATATTTAACAGAATCAGCGAACCGTCCATGCCGGACTGAAATCCTCTTCCTGAAACAGTTCTGTCAGTCCGCTAATCTGTTTCAGCCTCAGCACTTCATCTTGGTCCATGCCCAACTCAGTGCCAATGCGTTGATCTGTCCAACCCAGACGCGAAAGGTCTCTTACAATATCAGACATTGAGGTTATCTGGTGCTTCCCCCTGGCCCGGTTATGTCGAATGGTAGCAGCAATGCGTGCGGCCTGTCCCTTTCTCTCCGGATTAATACAGGCTACAGGCAGCCAGCCCTTCAGGCGTTTCCCTGTATCTGATTCCCTGCCCAGTAACTGACGATGAAAACCATCCACCACCAGATAATGGCTCTTATCTTCTGACACCACCACCGGTTGTGTGAAACCATCTTTCTCCAGTGACTGCTTCAGCAGTCTCTTCTCACCCGGAGCCATGACATTGGGATTGTAATCGTTGGCCACCACCTCATCCGCTTTCACCCACAGCACACAGTCCACAGGCTCCTGTGCAAAAGGGCTGACCTCATGCAGCACCCTGCGCAGATGATTAAGGGCTTGTATGGTTTCTTCTTCACTTCGTGCCTGACTGAAGTACTGACGAATAATGTTGCTCAGTACCTCCACCTCCGGTATCACAGAATCCCCCATTCCTTTCTCCTTTCCTTCATACGCTGCAGATAACGTTCATAGTGCCGAGGTTTGTTCGGGCTGAAGGAGAGGGACCGGCACCAGAAATCATTCTTTATGAGAGTCTTACAGATTCGTCGCCAGGACGGGATATCCCTGCACCCCAAATCATTCTCCTGTTCATCCGGGATGTCATCCGGAAACCCCTTAGTCTGATACCAGCGCAGGTAGACAGCAATTTTGTTACGGTAATGTTCTGCCGTTCTTTCCGGCATCACATCCAGCAGGAACATCGCGTAACTGCGCCAGGTGTGATGAACTGGCTTTGTGATACGCTTACGCAGAGCAAAATAAGCACCGCTTTCATTGGCATAAAGAGCACCACTGGCAGCCCCGGACACCCGCTCACACATCCTAGCCCAGGTTTCCGGCTCCAGAACATGATAAAGCCACAGTCCTTTACGCTGTTCCGGGCCAAAAGGCTCACAGACACGCATGTCGCGTAACGGCACACCTGCACGGTACATCAAATCATACAGAGGATTGTAGATGGCACGGGTTTTGGCGTTATATATCCAGATATCACGGGATTTCCAGTCATACAACGGGTACATAGTGTAGTAAAAACCTTCAGGCGACGCCGTGGTCCAGGGTTTATCATCGGCATATCTCAGTTTACGCCGGGACACCAGTCCCATAAAGCGGTTAAGGGATTCATCCGCCCGGACACCAATCAGTATTGCCACTGCACACCGGTTTCCGGTAAACCAAGAAGAAAATGCCGGAACAAATTCTTCAAAGGTCATGGCATACCGGTAAAAGGGAAAATATGCCATATCTGTAATGGCATATTCCGGTGGCTGACGAACCCACGCCACACCGGGTTCCCAGCATATCCACTCCGGCTGAAACTGAGAGACACCGTTTACCGTGGTCAGGGGAAGAGCCACCCAGTAAAAGGTGTCCGTCACATCCCGGTACATATCCTGCATCTTCTGAATATGTTCAATGGTGCACTGGTACTGGGCTTCCCAGTCAATGAACAGTACAGAGAAACGGCGTTTTCTCCTGCGGGCCACCTCTGCCACAAGATGGAGAAGCACAGTGGAATCCTTACCACCAGAAAAAGACAAACAGACAGAAGAGAATGTCTCAAACAACCACTCAATACGGCGAATGGCCGCGCACAGGACATTCTTACCCGTCAGGATTTTTTCCGCAGAAAAATCACTGTTCATTCCCCCTCCTCAGATAGCGCTGTATACCCCGGAAAACAGCAGAAATATATTCTCTGAACAGACTCAGAGAGTAACATTCTGATGTGATACAGTGGCAGATGTTCGCAGTATTTAGCTGGGTCTCAACCCGTTCAACCTCAAGACGCAGTTTTTCTATCTGGGCCCACAGATGTTCTACTTCCCGTGCATCTTCTTCGGGCTTTTCTTCGGCATGGGTCAGCACAGAGCGCAGAAAGGCCTCCGTCTCTTCAACCTGACTCAGTTTCTGGTCTTTCTGACGGAGGGCTTCACCCTGCTCAGAGAGCAGCCTTTCCAGCTCAGCGATGCGAATGAGGTATTTCTGACTCATGACCGTTTTTATAATGCGGTCATGAGTTTTTTACAACATTGTCAGTACATTAAGGTGGGGGATTTTCGGGGCCAGCTTATAGAGGTGCATTGTAGTGGATCACAAAATCAAGACACCTGCATAGCCTCTTTCCATTGATTTTCATATTCATAGGGTGATAACCCGCCATTAAATGTGTGGGGGCGATGCTGGTTGTAGTAGTGTATCCAGACGGTGATATCCTGCATCATCTGTCGGATATCACTGTAGCCACCCACCGGTATCCATTCACTCTTCAGGCTCTTGAACACCCGTTCCATCGGTGAGTTATCCAAATACTTGCTGGCACTGGAAGCGCGAAAGTCGCCCTTACTGAAGCCATAAAAAGCTTGTCTAATGTCTCAGGGCGTGAAGCAGTCCCTTGCCCATCTCATAACATTTACTAAAAAAAACAACAGATTAAAAAAAATCAAAAACATGCAATTTTATCTCCAATTGTAATGATAACCATTCTCATATTAATATAGGCGCGTGATAATTAACTTTTGATGCACTCCGCATGTCTGACAGCGCCACTACCATTGCTTCCTTGACGCTCGAGTCGCTTTATGGCTCACATCACGACTGGCTGAAAAGCTGGCTGACGCGCAAACTCCAGTCGGCCTTTGATGCAGATGACATTGCCCAAGACACTTTTCTGCGGGTAATGGGCAACAACACGCTCTCGACGATCCGCGATCCCCGCTCATTCCTGTGCACCATCGCCAAACGCGTGATGGTCGATTTGTTCCGCCGAAACTCGCTGGAAAAAGCCTATCTAGAGATGCTGGCCCTTATGCCGGAGAGGCTGGCGCCTTCGCCCGAGGAACACGAAAGCCAGCTCGAAACCCTGCAACTCATCGACAGGATGCTTGACGGGTTAAAAGGAAAAACACGTGAAGCGTTTTTGCTTTCACAACTGGATGGTCTGACATATAGCGAGATCGCACTGAAGCTCGGTGTCTCCGTCAGTTCAGTAAAAAAGTATGTGGCAAAGGCAATCGAACATTGTCTGCTGTTTCGTCTGGAGCACGGCCTGTGAACGCGTCTATCACCAATTCTCGCCGCCAGGCATTGCGCTCGGCATCACACTGGTATGCCGTATTGAGCGGCGAGCGCGTCAGTCCGCAGCAGGAAGCACGCTGGCAACAGTGGTATGAAGAGGATAAGGAGCATCAGTGGGCCTGGCAACAGGTTGCAAACCTGCGCAGCCAGCTCAGCCATGTACCGGCCAATGTCGCCAGCCGGGTGCTGCACGATACGCACCTTACCCGTCGTCACGTTTTGAAAGGACTGCTGTTGCTGCTCGGCGTGGGCGGCGGCTGGCAGCTCTGGCAATCCGAAACTGGCGAAGGTCTTCGCGCGGACTACCGCACCGACAAAGGCGCGGTCAGCCATCAGCTGCTAGAAGATGATTCGCAGCTGACGCTCAACACACAAAGTGCAGCTGACGTTCCTTTTGATGTACATCAGCGCGCTGTCCACCTCTGGTACGGCGAAATTGCTATCACCACCGCAAAAGATGCTCAGCAGCGACCTTTCCGCGTGATGACCCGCTAGGGTCAACTCACCGCGTTAGGCACAGAATTTACCGTCTACTAGCAGGACAACGTCACGCGCGTTGCCGTTCAACAACACGCTGTTGAAGTCTTACTGGCAAACCGTCCGCAGGAAAAAAGCATTGTTAGCGCTGGCGAGAGCCTGCAGTTTAGCGCGTCGGAATTTGGTGCCATAACCTCAACGGATGAGGAAAGCGCCGCATGGACGCAGGGTGTTCTGAGCTTCAGCGACAAACCACTGGGTGAGATGATTGCCACGCTGAGCCGTTATCGCAATGGCGTGCTACGCTGTGATCCAGCAGTGGCCGGACTGCGCCTGAGTGGAACCTTCCCGCTGAAAAATACTGATGCCATCCTGAATGTTATCGCTAAGACACTTACAGTTAAAATTCAGTTGGTTACGCAATGCTTGGTCAATATTTCTGCCGTATAAGAAAAATAATTCTCATTTCCATTGTCCTTTTTCCCCTTCTCGTTCGACTAATAGATAAACACAACAAAAATGATGATGGAGAAGGTATGACGACTTTACGTGTTTTTCGCAAAACAACACCTTTGGTTTACACAATTCGCCTGAGCCTGCTGCCGCTGGCCGGGTTATCGTTATCCGCCTTCGCAACGCAGGTTGATATCGCACCGGGTTCGCTCGACAAAGAAGATGTCCTGACCGTGGTGGGCGACTGGCTAGGGGATGCGCGCGAAAACGACGTCTTCGAACATGCTGGCGCGCGTGACGTTATCCGCCGTGAGGATTCCGCCAAAACCGGCGCGACGACCATTCGCGATGTGCTGAATCGCATCCCTGGTGTCACTGCCCCGGAAAACAACGGCACCGGCAGCCACGATCTGGCGATGAACTTTGGTATTCGCGGCCTGACTCCGCGCCTTGCCAGCCGTTCAACCGTACTGATGGACGGTATTCCCGTACCGTTTGCCCCTTACGGCCAGCCACAGCTTTCACTGGCGCCTGTCTCACTCGGGAATATGGACGCCATCGACGTGGTACGCGGCGGTGGTGCGGTGCGTTACGGGCCGCAGAGCGTGGGCGGTGTGGTGAACTTTGTCACCCGCACCATTCCGCAAGACTTCGGCATCGAAGCCGGCGTGGAAGGCCAGCTCAGCCCGACGTCCTCACAAAATAACCCAAAAGAGACTCACAATCTGATGGTGGGCGGCACGGCGGATAACGGTTTTGGTACCGCCCTGCTTTACTCCGGCACTCGCGGCAGCGACTGGCGCGAGCACAGCGCAACGCGCATCGACGACCTGATGCTGAAAAGCAAATATGCGCCGAACGAGGTGCATACCTTCAACAGCCTGCTGCAATACTACGACGGTGAAGCCGACATGCCCGGCGGCCTGTCTCGCGCGGATTACAACGCCGACCGCTGGCTGTCCACGCGCCATTACGATCGTTTCTGGGGGCGTCGCAAGCTGGCAAGCCTCGGCTATCAGTTCCAGCCGGACAGCCAGCATAAATTCAATATTCAGGGCTTCTACACCGAAACCCTGCGCAGTGGCTACCTAGAACAGGGCAAACACATCACCCTTTCACCGCGTAACTACTGGGTACGCGGCATTGAACCGCGCTACAGCCAGAGCTTTATGGTCGGCCCGAGCGCACACGAGGTGGGCGTCGGTTACCGGTATGTGAATGAATCCACGCACGAAATGCGTTACTACACCGCCACCAGCAGCGGGCAGCTACCGTCCAGCTCAAGCCCGTACAATCGTGACACCCGTTCCGGTACCGAAGCGCATGCCTGGTATCTGGATGACGAAATCGACATTGGCAACTGGTCGATCACCCTAGGTATGCGCTTTGAACATATCGAGTCATACCAGAACAACGCCATCAAAGGCACGCATAAGGAAGTGAGCTACAACGCCCCACTTCCGGCGTTAAACGTTCTCTATCACCTCACTGACAGCTGGAATCTTTATGCAAACACCGAAGGCTCGTTCGGCACCGTACAGTACAGCCAAATTGGCAAGGCTGTGCAAAGCGGCAATGTGGAACCGGAAAAAGCACGAACTTGGGAGCTCGGAACCCGATATGACGATGGCGCGCTGACGGCAGAAATGGGGCTGTTCCTGATTAACTTTAATAATCAGTACCACTCCAACCAGACCAACGACACCGTGACCGCACGGGGTAAAACGCGCCATACCGGGTTGGAAACCCTGGTCCGCTATGACCTCGGCACGCTGACGCCCACGCTCGATAACGTCTCCGTCTATGCAAGCTATGCGTACGTAAATGCCGAGATCCGCGAGAAAGGCGACACCTATGGCAACCAAGTACCGTTCTCGCCGAAACACAAAGGCACGCTGGGCGTGGATTACAAGCTAGGCAGTTGGACGTTCAACCTGAACAGCGATTTCCAGTCCAGCCAGTTTGCGGATAACGCCAACACTGTTAAAGAGAGCGCCGATGGCAGTACCGGCCGCATCCCCGGATTCATGCTCTGGGGCGCGAGCGTGGCGTATGACTTTGGTCCGCAGATGGCAGACCTGAACCTTGCGTTCGGCGTGAAAAATATCTTCGACCAGGATTATTTCATCCGCTCTTACGACGACAACAACAAAGGCATCTACGCAGGTCAGCCGCGCACGCTGTATATGCAGGGGGCGTTGAAGTTCTAAACCCCGGTTGCCCGGCCTGTATTCTGTTTTTGCAGGTCGGGTAAGCGAAGCACCACCCGATACAGGCAATTCATATGTACACACCATTACGTACACTTTTCGCAGCTCTGCTGCTGGTCACCAGCCACGCTTTTTCCGCCACGGTTCAGGACGAAAATGGCACCTTTACGTTTGATAAAACACCACTGCGGATTTTCCTTAACATACTGATATTAATTGCATTAATTTAACCAACGGAGGGCAGCGCCTCAGCAAGATGTTTCTGTATTTTTGTTGAAAACAGGAAATGTGACTCATCACAAATGAAACGCAATATATAGTGTTTATTATTTAATATGGCACCACATGGTGTCGAACACTTGTCAGGAAACCTCATGGGAAAGAACCAACATGTTGTACCGCACAATGGTGAGTGGGCTGTACGTGGAGAGGGTAATGAACGGGTAACATCTACCCATCGTACACAACAGGAAGCAATAGATGCGGCTCGTTCAATCTCCCGCAATCAGGAAAGTGAACTGGTTATTCATCGACCAAATGGACAAATCAGGGATAGAGACTCCTATGGAAAAGATCCATTCCCCCTAAAGGATGAGAAGTGAGGAAAAAAAAGAGGCTATGCAGCCTCTTTTTTCTATCAATTTCAATAGAAAGCTTTTAATGAGCACAATCTTTTTCTTGATGTTTCGGGGCGTATAACAACGTATGAATCCATGCGCTAGGCAATTTGCCAGTATGCTGAACGTGCTGCGGAAAAATTGCGCCAGGAACGTCAGTACTGCGGTCAGGTATCAGCTTTCATAAAAACCTCGCCTTTTTCAAAACATGAACCCTATTACAGCAAAGTCTCCAGCGAACAGCTCTGCATTCCATCACGTGATACGCGGGACATTATCGCGGCGGCGGGCCGGGCTCTGGATAAAATCTGGAAAGACGGACATAACTATGCAAAGGCAGGTGTCATGCTCAACGATTTCCGTCCCTGCGGAGTTACCCAGCTATCGTTATTTGATGAAGGGAGGTCGTATGCAAACAGTGACGCGCTCATGAACGTACTGGATACGATAAACAACTCAGGCAAAGGCAAAGTATGGTTTGCCGGTCGTGGCATCGCACCGGCGTGGTCAATGAAGAGAGATATGCTCTCTCCAGCCTACACAACGAGGTGGGACTCGATACCGATCGCTACCCTCTGAGGTATCGCAATCAGGAAAAATGCCTTCCGTCTGCTGGTGGTTGATATTTGCTCTAGTGTTACCATTTGGGCATAATGTAAGAACCAAATGGAGGTTAGCTATGAAAACATTTAGTTTGTCCTCAACTCCAGCCAGACCACAGCGCCTCTGGCAGGTTGCCGGGTTAAATAATGCTGATGGCGTAGCGCTTCTGGGCCAAATCAATGAAGGCCTGGACGGGAAGGTGGCGAATCGGATCACTGACTGGGCCAGAATAACCCAGAATGACCTGAGAAAAATGTCCGGTATCCCGTCGACCACGTTTAGCCGCAGTGTGAAGGCACGTTTTAACCCGGAACAAAGTGAACGTCTGGTACGGATTATCCGCGTCATTGATCGGGCGGTAGATTTGTTTGAAGGCGACAAGGAAGCCGCACAGAAGTGGTTGAACGAACCTAACCGGGCATTGAGCTGGAAAGTGCCAGCAGACCTGATGGCATCCGAGACAGGAGCGTATGAGGTCATTAAGCTGATTACGCGTCTGGAGCATGGGGTGTACTCGTGATCCTCTACAGGCTGACGAAAACAAAGTATCTTTCTACGGCCTGGACCGGATATGGTGCGAAAGAGGCTGGTGGGCGTTGGAATAGCGTGGGGGTGTCAATGGTATATGTCTCCGAAACGGCATCACTAACGATGCTGGAGACGCTGGTACACCTGCATGCGGCACAGATAATGGACTCTTTCACGCTACTGAGTATCGATGTGCCTGATGAACTGATCCAAAGCGCAAACATGGATGAATTACCGGGCAACTGGGCTGATGAGGATGCGCCTCAGGAACTGGCTGATTACGGAGATGCCTGGTCATTTACCAGGAGCTCGGTTGCACTGCGTGTTCCCTCAGCCTTATCGCCGGTAGAGTTCAACTATCTGTTAAATCCTGAGCACCCTGAGTTTTACGGGATCGTGCAGAAGGCTCAACAGATACCGTTCCGGTTTGATAGTCGTCTTAAACCTGACAGGAAGTGAAGCAAGAGAGGATAGGGCGCTGTCATGATGCCTGGCGCTCCTGCCCGGTGTCACATAAAAACCACCAGCGGCGGGATGCCTTTGGGAAGTGTCGGTGATGCTGCCAACTTACTGATTTAGTGTATGATGGTGTTTTTGAGGTGCTCCAGTGGCTTCTGTTTCTATCAGCTGTCCCTCCTGTTCAGCTACTGACGGGGTGGTGCGTAACGGCAAAAGCACTGCCGGACATCAGCGCTATCTCTGCTCTCACTGCCGTAAAACATGGCAACTGCAGTTCACTTACACCGCTTCTCAGCCCGGTACGCACCAGAAAATCATTGATATGGCCATGAATGGCGTTGGATGTCGGGCAACCGCCCGCATTATGGGCGTTGGCCTCAACACGATTTTACGTCACTTAAAAAACTCAGGCCGCAGTCGGTAACCTCGCGCATACAGCCGGGCAGTGACGTCATCGTCTGCGCGGAAATGGACGAACAGTGGGGCTATGTCGGGGCTAAATCGCGCCAGCGCTGGCTGTTTTACGCGTATGACAGGCTCCGGAAGACGGTTGTTGCGCACGTATTCGGTGAACGCACTATGGCGACGCTGGGGCGTCTTATGAGCCTGCTGTCACCCTTTGACGTGGTGATATGGATGACGGATGGCTGGCCGCTGTATGAATCCCGCCTGAAGGGAAAGCTGCACGTAATCAGCAAGCGATATACGCAGCGAATTGAGCGGCTTAACCTGAATCTGAGGCAGCACCTGGCACGGCTGGGACGGAAGTCGCTGTCGTTCTCAAAATCGGTGGAGCTGCATGACAAAGTCATCGGGCATTATCTGAACATAAAACACTATCAATAAGTTGGAGTCATTACCGGCTCCTGATTATTGATACTTTTATAGTACTGTGAGCCTGAGGACAATTTTTCCTTTAAAAGGGTGAAATCGCTATTTAACTATTTTTTTTACCGGGCACGAAAGGATAAAAACCGTAGTTGTCCTGCAAAAGCATCCAATTATGGAAAAACTATGAATGCAACATGTTGACGAGAAAATCTGATGGAAAAAGTTTACCTGTCTGGTATTGTCAGGAAAACCGGCAAAGGATTCAACTAACCAGGGGTGGTTTGTTGAATATGGAGCAGTAGCAGCCCCTTTGCCGGTTTGTCATCCTTTCATGCCTGCATCACTTTCCTTCCTGCTACCTGAAGACATCCACATACGATCTGCAAAAAAGAAGCCCACGTTTCGTTATGGGAGTGAACTACTTTTTTCACGAAAAGGGTCTCTCTGGGTGCACAATCCGTGACACTGTCACTTTCAGATGTAAGTGATCTAATATCATTGGATATAGTCACAATAGTAAATGTCAATAGCGATAAAATAACAGAAATTGATTATAAAATTGATACTTATTAAATAAAACAGAGTTTCAATATGTCGCTATAAAAACAATAAAAATGTATGGATTCAGGAATAATGAGAAATATGCTCATATTTTCATCGCTTCAAGAGGTATGCAACATCCTAGTTACAGTTCGAATAATAACGATTATTCCTTGTGTTAATATTATGTTAATAACAATAGTGGGGGTAACCGGCTTCTAAATCTGTCCAAAAGTTACTTTTCGAGTGGTTTCCGCCCAGGTTGCGCTACGCGAAATCTGAAGAAAATCGGAGGGGTGAGTACGTCAGATTTCACGTAGCGCGCGGCAATGTAAAAGAAAATATTCGGATGATTTCTGTCCGGTTAATGGGGCAGTATTAAAATCGCTGGATGAAGAACATCAGGGATGAAACCCTTTAAGCCTCAAAAGTTACTTTTATCTTTTGGTTGGGGGAACGAGCAGGGGAGTGGAATCGTCCATGATATCAGGTCCTGTTTTCAATAGAACGCATAATTGTACTTTTATTTTATGATCTTGCGGCAAGATGTGCAGACCTATCCATGCAGGAGTAAAGTAGATATGTTTGAAATAAAACATCAACCAAATAATTAACCATAATATGTTTTATAAAATATTTTTTCAAACAAACACATTCAAACTAGGGGCTTAATCTAAAAAGTCATTATGATAACTGAAAGATAAGAATAAAAGATATTTTCAGAAGTTATGGTTTAATAGCTCTATAACAAAGATTAACCTAAAAAAGTTACTTTCTGAGACCATGTGAGAATCACTTTGAATCGGATTCTATTACTATGTGTTAAAAAATGGCTGATATTTTTAATAGGGCCGAAGCCCTTACAGAAGCATTTGGTAGTTAACTGCTGGCCTTATCGGGCAGATGGGGAGGGGCCAGCCGGTGCTTCCCATGAAGCCCAACCATCCTTTCCATATCGTTCATTATAGTAACTTTCTTTGATCACCTTACGTGCCAAATATGAAGCAGTATCCATACCAAATACCTCAATAGGAAAAAGTTCAGTACTCCCTATATCCGTCAGGCAGAAATCCGGGAATACATCATTATTAGAAGCATCATATCTCAGAGGTTTTATAAATGATCGCTCATGCTTATGAAGATAATTTAGCATGGTCAGTTCATAGCTCGAGTCTGCCGGGATCCAGTTATCATCAACATTCATCAAAGCAATCTGAAGTGTTTTAAGATAGTATGTATCATTCCCCTTAAATTTACCTAGCTCGCCTATAGCAATACAGATGACGTTGCCTCCTGAACGCCAATTTGCTATTTCAGAGCTGAATCTCTTCTCCAGTGATGCCCAGTTATCAGTATTCATCAGCACGATCAGAACACCAGAAAAGAACTTGACAGGAAGTCGTTTTGATGTATTCGAATGTTTTTCAGGGTTGTATTTCGATAGAACATTGAGACAAATCAAACTCTCCTTTTTCTTCAGAGCATCTGATGTCATTTTTATATTTTTCATCACCTGAGGTGTTGAAGGGTATGCACCTACAATTAAATACATGAGTCGGGAGAATGTTGACTACCCGTATTTGGGTACCGTGCCAAGAAATAAGTATCACCGCCAGAGTTATATTTTACGGAAAGTGAT
The DNA here is from genome assembly GCF_021184225.1 of Klebsiella sp. KPN54798. NCBI lineage: Bacteria > Pseudomonadati > Pseudomonadota > Gammaproteobacteria > Enterobacterales > Enterobacteriaceae > Klebsiella > Klebsiella sp. KPN54798. The sequence continues at coordinate 121,679 of NZ_CP089235.1, forward strand.
TTCTGTCCTTTGCCTTTACACGAGCAGCTAACCTTAGCTTCTACAGAAGCATGCGCCCGGGACAAAACTGCGTACCAGCTCTTTTTAAATTCGTCTTTTGTCTGGAAGTCTCTTGAGTACCTTTTACTGTCATCCCCAAAAGATATAATCACATCATTAACAGTCGACATCCCCCCCCTTTACTGAGCTGAGATGCGTTGTCATTCACCTCTGGCAATAATTTTCATATACATTGACACAATAGCATGTAGTTAATAAAGTAACAAATACTTTGAAAGTAAATTTTCAAAATCGTTGTGATTTCACCCTCAACTCACATTTTATGATTATCACCCAGAGACAACCAATGATAAACATCCGGATGACCAAGTTAGCCATTTTCCCGCTGGCTGTTTTTCTTTTAACAACACCGCTGACTTCAATTGCCAAAACTTTCTCGGCAAAAGTTGTCAGAGTAATTGATGGTGATACTGTACAGGCTTATGACGGTGCAATAAATACAAGAATACGGCTCTATGGAATTGATGCCCCTGAAAGTAAGCAAGCCTTCGGGCAGAAGGCTAAGCAGACAATGATCCAGTTGGTCGCAAACCAGATTGTAAATATTCAGGACCATGGGCAGGACGCCTATGGACGTATGCTTGGTACAATCTATCTTAAAAGCCAGGATATTAATTCCATCATGGTTGCAGAAGGCATGGCCTGGGCATATCGCTATCAGGGTCGATTAACTGTACCTGAATATGGGACTCTTGAGCAGAACGCTCGCAATGCAGGTAAAGGTCTGTGGTCGGACCCGAACTCGATTGAACCACGTCAATGGCGCAAAGCGAATAAATAAATACATAAGGAATGACATTTAGATCTTCACTATATCGAACTAAATTGTATTGATTATTTGCCTGGTGACTTTTACAATTACAACACCTCTTTACATTGAATTCAACGATTAATTCATAACCAAAGAGACAGATTTTTTGAGGTGTTTTTTTCAAGATTGTGAATTTACAAACTGGGAAGTATCCTGTCTAAGGAAGATAGAATCAGCATGAGAGCTATTCCTTTTTAAGATGTTTTTCGATTGAAATAATTTAACTTGCGAAGCCACTTGCTGAAAATTTTTAATTAATTTAATGTTGTTATGTAACTGCATAACAATGTGCTTAAAGAGGTAACTATGAGCGAGACATTACAGGTTCTCAATAACATCCGTACACTTCGCGCTCAGGCACGAGAGCTGCCATTAGAAGTGCTCGAAGAAGTATTAGAAAAGTTCACTGTTGTAGTCACTGAACGCAGTGAAGAAGAAAAGGCGGCCGAAGCAGCTAATCGAGAGCGTTTAGAAAAACTCTCTCAGTACCGGGAAATGATGATCGCTGATGGTATAGATCCGAATGAACTGATGGACGCGGCCGTTAACATTAAAGTACGAAAAAAGCGTGAACCTCGTCCGGCGAAATATGCTTATATAGACGAAGCTGGTGAGCAAAAAACTTGGACAGGTCAGGGTCGTACCCCGGCACCAATTAAAGCTCAGTTGGATTCAGGAAAAACTCTCGAAGATTTCCTGATCTAAACAATTTTCCGTAGCTATATAAAACCACCTTTATAAGGTGGTTTTTTTTCTCATCGACACGCATTATCGTGGTTCGTCTGACAGTAGATAAAAAGATCACAAGGATTTCTTCACTTAGAACTTAGTCCGCAGCAGGGAAGGTCAGGTGATCGCTTAAAATTTATAGTAAGGGGTCCGCTTGGAAAACGGAAAATATCCTACGTTAAGCCTGTTTTTTGAGCTGGCATGACGGTCCGCTGTGAACGAAGAGCGGACGTAATGCCAATGACATTAGCGCCCCTCTACAAACTACTTCAGCGGTGGTAATACATTCAGCATCAGAACGACATATTCATAGCATCGGGCAGGGGTTGAGTATTACCGGTTCGTGTGTTGAGGCTCGCCAGAAGTTTCATTTCTTCCTCTGAAAGTTCAAAATCCCAGACATCAACGTTTTCACTAAATCGTGCACCATTGGTTGTTCTGGGCAGAGGCGTGAGTCCTTGTTGAAGATGCCAGCGAAGTACAATCTGAGCCGGTGAATGGTCATGTCGTCTTGCCAAAACCATTACCACCGCATTGCGTAAAACTGCTGCACCATTACTACCAAAAGGGCTGTAACTCTGAATGGCTATTCCGGCTTCATGATGATAATCACGGACATCACACTGTTGAAAATGCGGATGCAGTTCAAGCTGATTCACAGCCGGCACCACACCAGTATCCTCTATAAGCCGCTCTATATGCTGGCAGGTGAAATTGGACACACCAATGGAACGAATCAGACCGCTGGCCTCCAGCTCGATTGATGCTTCCCAGGTTTCCACATACAAATTTTTTGCGGGTATCGGCCAGTGAATGAGAAAAAGCTCAAGGTATTCGACGCCCAGACGCTCCAGTGTTTCGTTAAAGGAGACAAGCGTACGTGCATAGCCCATATCCCTGCCGCGAATTTTAGAAGTAATAAACAACTGCTCACGCGGTACTTCGGTATACCGTAACGCACGGCCTACCCCATCTTCATTAAAATATGCCTGGGCCGTGTCAAAGTGCCGGAAGCCTGCTTTCAATGCCTGTCGGATCAGAGAGTCAACGTCCCTGTTGTCAATCAGCCAGAGGCCACAACCTGGCCGGGGCATATAATAGCCGTCGTTAAGCAGTATGCTGTCAGTGGTCATTTCGCTTTCTCAATGGTGACTGGCGTATTCTCCGGAATGGCACTGATTTCATCGACTGAAGCATGAATACGGCCAAGCGGCACCTTACCAGACCAGTAACCAATAGGACCGAAGTAAACAGCAATCCACTGCCCGGGAGCATAGTAGCCCACTTCAGGAATTTCTGGTTCATCACCCCGCGGCGCATTTTCCATCGATAATGGTGTTGCTAAGCGCAACACTTTCTCGTCATACCCCGGGTAATCCGTGGCCTGAACGTTAAGGGGCAGCTTTTTTAGCAGGTCGTGAGTCGTGGGATTATCATACAAATCCACGCTATAGGCTTTTTCACCGAACCGAAGCGTGATGCTCTCGTTCAGGGGTTTTCGCCATTGCGCATTCTTCTCTCCGTTGGACTGGCCTGCTGCCCAGGTGATACCGGTAGCAATAAGGCCTGCCAGGAGAAGTCCTGCAGTGACAACTTTATATTTTTTCATCCTGTATCCTCCAGATTATCAGGTGTTACTGGGTTTATCACATGCCTGACCATCTTTTCAACGGCCTCCGGGTTACTGTCCGTACTGCGGTGCTGTCGCCCTTTCTCCCCAAAAACTTCCACAATCAGCCACTGGCTGCCCGTTCTGCCAAACAGCGCATTGCACAGTCGCTTCACGGCCATTACTGGTTCCGGGAGCCTTCCCTGCGTCGACGCGTACAGGCAGGGTTGAATAAAGGTGAGGCCCGCAATGCCCTTGCGCGTGCAGTCTTTATCCGCCGACTGGGTGAAATCAGAGAGCGGGGACAGGTAAACGGGGATCTTCAAATACAGAGGCTTTCTTATATGGCATTGTTAACATCTCCTACAGAGTTCTCTTTGAATCTACGCTGCGTGGGATGTGTTAATGGAATGTACGGGAAGCTTTTTCGCGGCAAGTCAGCCCGTAAAGGGTGAAATAAACGACTGGGCGGTAAGGTGGGGTACAGGTGAAAGGCAGGAGCAGGCCATCATACTCATGGCCTACGGCACGTCAGGAGCGGACTCAGGGCCTGAATGTTGATAAACCCAGGCCTGAAGAAGGGGTCAAAGGTTAGCGGCGCGCAACGAGTTGCAGAAAGCGCAGTGACAGCCAGCGATCGGAATGATCTTTGTTATGTCAGCATTGACCGCTTCAGAAGGAATAGCGTGTCCGTTGTTTGCAGCAGGACTGACGTTCGCATTTTGCCCCGCAGGCACCGGCGATACAGAAACAAATGCGGCAGCATGGAATGACGTGACCAACAGCGTTGCCCCGACAATACTTAACACTTTCATTTTTGCCCCCTTGTTTAACTCAACATTTCAGTCTAACTTCGCCCGACGATGGGCACCAGCATAATTTCGGTGAAAAAGTGTGCAGAGTTATTTCAAAATAATCTCGACTTAATCCTGGTAACAGAATCACGTGTTTAAAGGTGTTCGACATTGCAGTCATAGTGATAGCAACGTATGGAACGCTTTTACTTTTTTTGACCCGTCAGACCGGCCAGACTCACGCCCATCACCGACAAAACGGCAAGGGCGACTGCAGGTGCCAGAACGACCCAATAGGCGCGCTCCAGATAAGGCATTCCTTCCGCAAGTACCCTTCCCCATTCCGGCTCCGGCGGTGATGCGCCCAGCCCGAGAAAACCCAGTGAAGCCAAAGCTAGGGCGATCCCCGGTAAGCGCAGCATAGCATGACGAAAGAGAGGGCCAATTAGTGCCGGAAAAATGTAAAACAGATTCTGACGTAGCCAGCCAACCCCCAGAACAGGAAGCATGTTGATATAAGGTCTGGCGCGAATTTCTGTCGCCAGCGCCGCGGTATGTGTGGCAAGAGGCGCCCAGCCTACTGCTGCAATCGCAATGGCCGCACCTAAACTGCCGGGGCCACTGATGGAAACCACCAGTAAGCCCGCAATCACCGGAGGCAGCGCATTTGCCATCTCTGTCGGTCCCACAAATACCCTGGGGAAAAGACCAATAACCAGCCCCAGTAGCAGACAAATAAGCGACACCATCAGCGCCAGCATGCAGGTATGCACTGTGCCGTAGGCCACTCTGGCCAGCAAATCACGCCCCATGGCATCGGCCCCAAAGGGCAGCGAAAAGGAAGGATGAGCCAGTCGCATAAACTCAGACGAGTAAGGATCACGGGGCAGACCAATAAGCAGAAGCACGACCAACGCAACGCCACAGGCGAACGGAAGCAACAGCGACAATTTCCCGCTTTTTCCGTCAGGTTCATTGGTGACCGGCAGAGAGGACGTGCGTAACGCCCGCCCCAGAATGAGGTATCTGATCCCCGCACACAGCATTCCGAACATAAATGCAATGATGAGCAGGAAGAGCACGCCCATTTGCAGCGCCGGAAGATCCTGTGCAACTACGGCACCGAGCGTTGCCCTGCCGAGCCCCGGAATGGCGAAGACCTTTTCCACGGCCACTGCACTGCCCGTCAATGACACCAAAACCAGGCCAATTAACGGCATAACGGTGGAGAGCGTTCGCTTAAGTACCGCGCAGGTAATGTGCCAACGCGATATCCCGGAGACGGTCCAGGTGATTATCCAGTTTTCACTAAAGGTTGCCGCTAAAGCATCCGAGAATATCCGCCCCAGATAGCCACCTGCCGGGATCCCCATTGCCAGCGCGGGCAGCACCGCATAGTGCAGGCCGTTCCAGCCGTAAGGAGGAAACCACTCCAGCCAGACGGCCCCAACGACCAGTAAGAATGACGCCAGAAGAAATTCAGGTAATGCGGTGAATACTGACGCGAAAAAGCCCGTCGAACGAAACGACCGCCCCTGCAGGCCTCGTCGGAATGTCGGCAGGCAAATCATCGCCGCCAGCAGCAGTGCCACCACGGCGGACATCAGCATCAGCGTCAGTGACACCTGGGCTGCCTGGATCATGTCAGGCAGCACCGGGCGCCCTGATATCCAAGAGTTACCTGCATCCCCCTGCAAGAGGCCGCTGAGCCAGTGCAGCAGGAGTTGCACAGGGCCCTGATCGAACCCCAGCGACTGGCGAATCGCTGCTAATGCTTCCGGGGTTGCTTCCTGTTCGGCAGAACGCGCTCTCAGCAGCGCCATGGCGGGATCCTGGCCCGATACCCAAGGCAGCATCCCGATCAGCACGACAATACCGGTCAGCGTAATTATCCGCGACAGCAACGTTGCCACTAAGCCTTTTGGCAGGTTACCTGCCCGATGGATCCTGGCGCAGGTCCGGCAGTACAGCGATTCGCTCATTGATCAATAACCCCTGTTTTACTGCGCAGCAGTAGTATGTTCGCCAGCGACTAATTGGGTCTGGCTGTCGATGAGCGTGCGCTCGCGAGGGTCACGGAGCGCATTTTTCACTACCGCACTTTCTCCCTGAATGACGCGCTCATGTAGTATTGGGATCGCAGCATCACTGGCAAGGATCATGTTTTCAGCGTCCATAATGGCCTGACGTCGGGTTTCACCCGCTGGCGTTTCACGGGCTTTTTTCAGCGCTGCATCAATTTCCGGGCGGCACAGCTGGGATATATTGAACGACCCTTCGCAGGCGAAATCGCTGTACATGTAGGCAACCGGGTCACCGGAATCCAGCACGGTTGCACGCGACAGAATAAAGGCATCAAACTTTCCGGCCAGCGCATCAGCTTCAATCTGCGAATACTCGCGGACCACTTGTTTCACGGTAAACCCGGCGGCAATGAGCTGCTGTGCAAGATAGACCGCGACTTCAGGCAATTCCGCACGATCGCTGAACGTTGCCAGAGTGATTGTGGCCCCGTCTGGTTTTCCCGCTGCAACGGGGTTGGTCACCGGTTTGCGCAGTGGTGCGGCCCATGGCAAGGCTGGCCCCAGAAGCCCCTGCGCGACGTCGGCACGTTTCTCATAGACATTATCAACAATCTGCTGACGATTAATCACGTCACGGACTGCGGCTCGCATAGCTGGATCTTTCATCACGCCCTGCGCCGTATTGAGATAAAGCGTATTGGTTCTCGGCATCGGGACTTCATGAACCAGTGATTGATCCAGAAGCGGGGCCTGAGACACAGGAATTGCCTCAATGATATCCGCCGTGCCAGTACGTAATGCGGCTGCGCGCGCGGCCCCGTCCGGAACAAAGCTTGCGTCAATACCGCTAGCTTTCGCCTTCTCGCCCCAGTAGCCATCAAAGCGATCGAGCGCGGCACTGCTGGTGCCATTCACGCTGCGCAGAATGAATGGCCCGGTTCCTGCATTAACTGGGTTCACCACGCCATTTTCTTTGTAAGCATTCAGCGACAAAATGGCCAGCTGAGGGCTGGAAAGACGCTGAGGCAGAAGAGGATCGCGTTTTTCAGTCGTGATCAGTACGGCATTATCGCCGTCTACTTTGGCTGTGAGCGTTATGCCATCCAGAATACGGGGCTTTGGTTTGGCGCTAGCGGCAACGCTCAGCGCGTTAACCACCGACTGCGCGGTTAGATCGGTATTGTCATGAAACTTGACGTTCGGGCGCAATTCAAAACGCCAGGTTGTGTCATTGATTTGCTCCCAGCTGGTTGCCAGCGCAGGCTGTGCATCACTGGCGCTGTTGAGTACGACCAGGGTTTCAGCCGTGCTCCAGCGCGATAATTTAAATGCATCATCACTGAGCGGCGTCAGGCCGGAACGCGGTGGAAGAAGGTGCGCCACTTTAATTCTGCCCTCGCTGGCGCTGACCGATTCGTCCTGCGGTTCATTAAAGCAGCCAGTCAGTAATAAGGTGGCTGACAAGAGCCCATAAACAGGCCATAATGATTTACCCGTATTCATTTATCTGTCCTTATTGATTTCCAGAGGTCGTTTTAAACGATCGTAAAATAAACAGCATGGCAACCGCGCTGCATAACGGAATGCAGCCCATAAGTAGCCATGGCACAAAAGCCTGCGAAGAAGGGATGAGTGCGCGATCCAGCAGCCCGCCGAGGGCAAAATTGCCGGCCAGCACGGTGGCGCCGCCCATGGAGGAGAGTGCTCCGTAGTGCGCCCCAAGATTTTTATCCCGGGCAAAAACAGGGATCATGTCCATGCCCACAGGCACAATAAGCATCTGGCCAAGCGTCAGCAGCGTGACTAGTGAAACCGCGGGAAGCAGCCGCCACAGAGTGTCTGGCGCTGTGGTACCGGCGAACAGAGCGACGCTAAAGAATGACAGTGCCAGCAGCAAAAATCCCACAGGCAAAATCTGTGATGCGCCGCGTTTTCGGGCAAACCGTGCCAGAGGCAATTGCAGGAAAATGATCATGACTGAGGCCAGCATAAACAGCGGGCCGAGCTCGGCCTCACTTCCCCCGGAGCGGCGTAGTTCAACGGGTAACGCCAGATAGAGCTGGTTATAGCTGAATAAATACGCGCTGTAAGCAACGATAAAGGCAACAAAGCGGCGCTGGTGAAATGCCGTCCACCAAGGGGAAATTTTAAGCGTGCCATGATGGCTGGTGCCTGTCGGTAGCATGAAATAGAGCATAATCAGCGCAAACAAGAAGACGCCTGCCCCGCCAAGGGCCACACTCTGAAAGCTGTACCCTGTCAGCAATGCTCCCAGCAAAGGACCGATGACTGAACCCAGCTCACCACAAACAGAGAACAACGCGAACCATTCTGAACGGCTGCGCTTGCCTTCCCTTTCACTTTGCGTCCCCGCCTGAGCCATCAGCGACTCGATTGCAGGCGAGAAGAGCGCACCGCCAATCCCTGTCAGGCAGGCTCCCAGAATAACGCCCCATAACGAGGCGCTGATGGCGAGCAGCAGGTAGCCACTGATTCGGACCACGCAGCCGCACAGAATGATGGCACGTCCGCCAAACCTGTCAGTCAGTGCCCCTCCAACCAGAAACATACCCTGCTGCGAGAAGGTCCTGAGACCGAGCACCAGGCCAATCGCGGCACCGGACAACAGCATGTCATCGCGCAGAAAAATAGCGAGAAAAGGCACTACCGCATAAAAACCGGTATTAAAAATAAACTGGCTGACAAGCAGCAATGAAGGGAGGTGTTCGCTTTCTTCCCTGAAATCAATTCAGTCATAATGAGATTATTCGTTAAAAGTGTATTCAGCCACGTGCCAGCGACGGGGCATGAGTTACAAGAGCCGGTACCGCGTCCAGAAGCTGACGCGTATGCGGATGATGAGGTAAATGCAACATTTCAAACGTCGGGCGATCTTCAATGATTTTTCCAGCCACCATGACCAGCGTTCTGTCGCACAACCCTGCCAGCATAGAAATGTCATGAGAGACAATCAGCAGCCCCATGCGGTTTTCTTCTGCTATACGCAAAAGTAGCAATTTGATTTGCTCACGCAGGGGAAGATCCAGCCCGCTGACCGGCTCATCGGCCAGCAAAAAATCGGGCTGTATGATCAGCGCTCTTGCCAGCGCAACGCGCTGAGCCTGCCCCCCTGAAAGCGAGCCTGCACGCTGATCGAGAACTTTTGCGCTGAGTTCGACCTGTTCAAGCGCGGCGGCAAGATTAGGTGACGCATCACGGTTGCAGCCTAAATGTCTTAGCGGCTCGTTGAGAATCTCTCTGACACGCATTGACGGCGGCAACGTACTGGCGGGTTCCTGAGGAAGGTACTGAACCCTGCGGCGATACCAGCGCAATATTCGGGCAGAGCCGGGCCTGACCACCTTTCCATCACAATACACCTCACCGTCATCTACCGGGTCGAGGGCCAAGATAGCTTTCAGTAACGTCGATTTTCCACAGCCCGAACATCCTAACAGGCCAACACGCTCATGCTGACGCAGTGTGAGCGAAAAATCTTTAAGAATGGCATTCACTGGCAGGGTCTTCTGCCAAGGGAGTCCGGGGTGACTCCGGTAGCGGGAAATCCTGTCGACCTGAATGAAGGAGTCGGATGCCATCTGCAGGGGAATACTCATCCGGCGAGCACCTCACGGGTGTGTGTTAACAACGTCTGTTCAGCGGCTCGCGCGGCCCGTACCAATTTGCGGGTGTAAGGATGCTCCGGCTCGTTCAGGAGCTGGTCCATTGTGCCTGACTCCACAATCCTGCCTTTTTCCATCACGATACCTCGCTGGCACAACTGTGTGGCAACGGCAATATCATGTGTGATGAAGAGCAACGCAGGCGGAGCTCTCATCGTGGAACCCTGAACTAATATCTGCAAAACCTGCTGCTGGCTAATCACATCCAGTGCCGTCGTCGGTTCATCAGCAACCAGCAGGCGATTATTCCCCAGCAACGCCAGCGCGATGCAAATCCGCTGACGCTGCCCACCGGAAAGCTCTGCCGGGTAGCGGGAGAGCAATTGAGGGATATCGCTGAGCTGTAGCGCATCCAGCAAAGAGCCCAGCATCGCGTTATCACCTGTTTTCAACGCCAGAGCAAGCTGTCGCCCCACCGGCATCAGCGGGTTCAGCGCGGTGGAAGAGTCCTGAAAGATGGCGGATACCAGCGCATGCTGAGGGCGCCGGGTGGGATGAAGGCCAACGACATCCGCACCGTTTATACGAATGCTTCCTTGTAATAACAGCCCGGCAGACAATGTACCTATAATGGCTTTTGCCGTCAGAGACTTACCTGACCCTGATGAGCCGATAATACAGACCCGCTCGCCTTGTTGGAGCCGAAAGCTGACATCGCTAACCAGAGCAGAATGGCCCGTAGAAATGCTGACGCTTTTAACATCAAGCACAGGTATTGGATAAGGAAGATTGTTGTTCATGTCACTGTATATGCCACTTAAGTAATGTGATAACATAACATTTATTTGCATGATGTTGCAATTCAAACCAATTTGTAATTGCTTTGACCTGCTCCCCGTTGGCTACCACAGCATCCTTTAAGTAATGCCTTGATCAGATGTGAAACATTTGCGAATTCCCGCTGTTCGCTCACAAGGTACAACCATACTCAAATCTCCCATATTGCAGGAGATTTGAGTATGAACACGTCACCGTGGAATCCACATTTTTTTCGCCGAATACGCGAACCGCTGCGTCAATTGCATATGCAGTTTCCCGCGGATGATCGACTGTAGGTGAAAACTCATGTGTGTAAATGAATTCACATTCTGCTTCGTGCATTGCGCAAACAGAATTACAGATAACACGCATCCGTTTTTCAAGCATTTCCTAGACTGCCGGATCGTAAGAACGGGTAGCCGTGTCGGCGTGGTGCCTGCATGGTTTGCCGTGCCTTTGATGGTGATTTCCTGCCAGGAAATTCCCTGAAGATTTTCGACAGCACCGATCTGGATCCCTTCGGCTTCAAGAACAGGTCCCTGTTCGATGTGCAGTTCAATGTATTCATGAGGGACGATCGAGCCGGGCTCCAGGTCTCCCGCATAGCCAATACGCTGCAGCTCATCACCCAGACGTGTGCCATCAGTGCCGACAGTGTCCAGGATTTTCTTCAGCGAGATCCCCCCTGCATAGACGAGCGATCCCATCATATCGGGTTGATAACGGATACCCTCTTCGTTTGTGAATGCGCCGACAGTAATCGGGCGGGAAGGTTTGATCCCGGCTTTTCTGAAAGCCCTGACGACAGCCAGGCCGGACAGGACACCGTAACAACCATCGAAAGCGCCGGCGTTTACAACGGTGTCAATATGGGAGCCAATCATCAGTGGCTGCTTTTCGTTAGCACTATCTACCGCAGGCAGTGTGCCATAATATGAGGTTTTCAATATAAAGTGATTTTATATCAACATATTAAGATGAGTTCCATTTTTCGTATAATAAGATACAGATCACATGAGTTGACCATATGTAATATCCTGCCTGTCAACTATATTTGATTTTCTGGTAAAACGCTCCGCTTTCCCACACCAGATCACCTTTGTGAACCTAGCCGGTGAATGACCAATGTCATACATCTACCGCTGGATCTGACAAAGGTACTGGCCGGGCCGCCAGAATTCATTGATTTACCTGTGCAGTCAGGTGGCTATGGTATCTAGTGAGTTGTTATTCGTGACGCGTTCAGCCTGCTGATCCTAGCGCGTGCTGATGGGAAGGCAAAGAAATGAATGCGGAAACCTGGGCCCGTGTGAAGGCCTTCCGTCGGGCGCTGGAGCTGGCCGCCGGAGAACGGTCCGGTGAGCCGGTACCTTCCCTCTGGCGTGACTGGCTGAAGCCATTTCCGGCCGGCAGTTGTGAACTGGCCAGCTAGAGCCTAGTTCAGTATCTCTGAGTTCACGACGACATGCTGTTCCCTTATGTCATTGCCATACAGTGGAATGACGGCCCTGACATTCATGGCCACGTCATTGTCGTCCTCGACTGGGAGTATATCGACCTGATGCTCGATCAGTTTCCAGGGTATGACTAGATTGTGGCGGAGCCGGTTGAGTCTGGTAAGCCTCTGGGTACCTTCCTGCGGAAGGTCCGAAGGCAGGACGGGAGCTTCACCGCGCGTAAACTGACGCTTGATGGCATTCCGGGTAATGGTCATAAGCTGTATGGCTGGCTGAAAGCCACGGCGGACAGTCTGTTACCCGTCCCGGGGCAGGGCAGGGCCCTGCCTCTGCGCCTGTCTATGGAGATCCCTACTGAATACCGTGACCGGGCGGTGAATGGTTCGTCAGATAAGGTCACCCATGTCCATGAAACGAAAAAGCAGAAGAAGATGACTCACACCGGGACCGTTACTGAATGCTACCAACCCCGTTTAGTCAGGCTGCGGGAAACCAGTTCCCAGTGGGTCAGTGAGTGCGGCCTGCGCTTCAGAAAATCCACCGGTGCCGCGGTCGGAAGCGGCGTCTGGAGTTCACGTCACCGTGATTTAAGCAGCATCCGGGAAATTCAGCCCAATAAATAGACGTCAGGTCTGATATCGCGGATAACAACCATCAAGGAATTACCTGATGCCGTACTATAATGCAGCTGATATGCGGGCAAGAGCCAGTGACGCCTGATGGATAAAAATATCAATAAAACAAAGGACAAAAACCTCGCCCGGCGGCTCACCGCCATGCTGATGCTGCATCATGGTGACACCGTCAGTCATGTTGCCAGAACGCTCTGCTGTGCCCGCTCATCGATTGGTCGCTAGATTAACTGGTTCACGCTGTCTGGTACTGAAGGCCTGAAATCATTGCCGTCAGGACGTGGGAGGCGCTGGCCGTTCGAACATATTTGCGCATTGCTGCTTGAGCTTGTTAAGCATTCTCCCGGCGATTTCAGTTATCAGCGTTCCCGCTGGAGCACCGAACTGCTGGCGATAAAAGTCCGTGATGTTATCGGTTGTCCGCTACATGCTTCAACCATCCGGCGATGGTTACCTGCTGCCGGACTGGTATGGCGGAGAGCAGCGCCGACACTGCGTATCCGTGCCCCACACAAAGAAGAAAAAATGGTCGCTATCCATGAAGCACTGGCGAATGCAGTGCGGAAAACCCCGTATTTTACGAAGATGAAGTGGATATTCACCTCAATCCCAAAATTGGTGCTGACTGGCATCTGCGCGGGCAGCAAAAGCGCGTAGTCACGCTGGGCCAGAATGAAAAGTACTATCTTGCCGGTGCGCTGCACAGCGATACAGGAAAAGCCAGCTACGTTAGTGGAAACAGTAAAGGTTCTTCCTTATTTATCAGACTTAAAACATCTGAAGGCGACATACCGGCGGGCAAAAACGATTACGCTCATTGTCGATAACCACATCATCCACAAAAGCCGTGAAACGTTGCGTTGGCTGAAAGCAAACCCGAAGTTCAGGGTAATTTATCAGCCGGTTTACTCGCCGCGGGTCAATCATGTCGAACGGTTGTGGCAGGCGCTTCACGAGACAATAACCCGAAATCATCAGTGCCACTCAATGTGGAAACTGTTGAAAAAGGTTCGTCACTTTATGAATACCGTCAGCCCATTCCCCGGTGGAAAACATGGGTTGGCTAAACTGTAGCGGTATTAGGATCAGTTATTTAGGATTTCTGTATTATTGTATATAAAGGTCATTAGTAATATTGTTTAGGAAATGCATGGGAATTTAAGCATGCATTTACATGGAGTGCAAATAAAACGGTTAAAATAAATAAATTATAAATTTCCTTTTTTGTTTTTATGATCCTAAATAGTCATGCTTTGCTAAACATGATAGGTAGGTATTTTTCAAATTGCATTATTTGTATTATTTATTGAAAATAATTCAGCATTATTTCAATCAATATTTGTGGGAGTGCTAATTTATATTATTCTTAATTTTATCGACCGTAATAATATTTTTTCTGTTTCACATATAATATGGGAAGTTACTAATCGTATGCTTATTGAGCACAATTCACCCAGATTGCGCCATTTTTTCATTAGCCTGACAACCGGGACAAATTATACTGATTTCTATGTCCTTTCTTTGCATAATATACCCATATTCATGTGATTTATCCTCAACGTAATATTGTATTTTGCTGTCTGTATGCTGAATGATTGTACCGCAGTTTGAACAAATCATAAAAAGTGTTAATCCTTCATGGGGAAAGCTATTCTTTTTTACAAACTTGCTACAGCTTTCTATTTTTACAATGACTCCAGCCTGTTGTAGATAATCCAGAGTACGATAAACAGTAGTTGGTTTTGCATTTGGGTTATATGATTTTAACTGGTCAAGGATTTGGTATGCACTGATACCTTTGTCTTCAGCACACCTGATGAAGTGATACACCATCATCCGCATCGGAGTAATTCGCATCGCCTTACGGGCAGTCAGTTCCCTAAATTCTGAACAGCCTAGATCCGGGAACATAGCTTTCTTAATCAATTCAGAATGTAGTTTGTTATTCATCTTGCCTCCTGCTGCCTCTATCACATTTGCTTTGTTTCTTTTTCCGGTCAGATGTTACCCAAGAAGTACAGTGCCTGTGAAATCGTGATAACTGGCAATTATGCTTGATATGTTATAACGTAACATCAAAAAGGTGGGGTGCCAATGTTTCTGTTACTGGAAAAAGCCCATGCAGGAGCAGTGTTTCAGCTTGAGGATATCCTGCCGTCAATACCCTGGGATTCTCATGGTTTGATCGCTGCGATTGCACAGCAATATGACACTGGAGAGGTGTTGATGCTTGCCTGGATGAATCAACAGGCTCTTGATGAAACCTTATTGACTGGCAGAGCCTGTTACTGGTCGCGATCCCGATCATGCCTTTGGCGAAAAGGTGAGACCTCCGGCTGCGTTCAGCAAGTACATGATATCCGTCTGGATTGTGACGGAGATGCGGTGCTACTGCTAGTGGATCAAAAAGGTGGAGCCTGCCACACAGGTCGGCGGAGTTGTTTTTACAACGCCATTAAAGGCGATGAGCTAACCGTGCTCAACGATCCTGGTTAATCCGAACACAACGAATATCTGAGGAGATGTAAGGTAATGTCTGAAGTCAGTGCAAATTTTCATGGCGATAAACGCCTGCCGGTTACCGTACTTTCGGGATTTTTGGGAGCAGGGAAAACGACACTGCTTAACCATATTCTGAACAACCGGGAAGGCCGACGGGTGGCCGTTATTGTGAACGATATGTCAGAAGTGAATATTGATGCTGCGCTGGTCAGGGATGGCGGTGCAGAGCTCTCCCGTACGGATGAAAAACTGGTAGAAATGAGTAACGGTTGTATCTGCTGCACATTGCGGGAAGATCTTCTGCTTGAAGTCAATCGTCTGGCAAAAGAAGGACGTTTTGACCAGCTTGTCATTGAGTCCACCGGGATTTCAGAGCCTCTGCCCGTAGCTGAGACTTTTACCTTTGCCGGTGATGACGGTGAAAGCCTGTCAACAGTAGCGCGCCTTGATACCATGGTGACCGTGGTGGATGCGTTCAATTTTCTGAAAGACTACGGCTCGGAAGACAGCATTCAGTCGCGTGGAGAGTCGCTCGGTGATGGTGATGAAAGGAGCGTTGTAGACCTGCTGATCGATCAGATTGAATTCTGCGATGTGCTGGTCCTCAATAAAGTTGATCTCATCAGTGAAGCGCAAAAAGACAAACTGATGGCGGTTTTACGTTCGCTTAATCCACGGGCCAGGATCGTTGTTTCACAGTTTGGGAAGGTTCCACTTGATAACGTACTTAATACCGGACTGTTCGATTTCGATCAAGCCGCTCAGGCACCTGGCTGGCTTAAAGAATTGCGGGGTGAACATACGCCGGAGACAGAAGAGTATGGGATCACCAGCTTTGTATTTCGTGCCCGCCGGCCTTTTCATCCGGCTCGTTTCTGGCAGGTGATGGATAATGAACTGAATGGCGTCGTCAGATCGAAGGGGTACTTCTGGCTGGCCAGTCGTCCTGAGTTTGCTGGCTCCTGGTCGCAGGCGGGTGGAGTGGCGCGCCAGGGACTGGGAGGCATGTGGTGGGCAAGTGTCCCTAAAGAACGCTGGCCAGAGGATCCGGAATCACTCAAATTCATCATGTCTCACTGGATGGATGGTATTGGTGATGCCCGGCAGGAACTGGTTTTTATTGGAATGGAAATGAATGAATCCGAACTGCGCAACAGGCTGGAATCTGCCCTGTTAACGGATACCGAAATGGCTGAAGGACCTCTGAAATGGCGACATTACCCTGATCCTGTTGAGCCGTGGTTCGATTAGTGAATCGAAGGCACCCGCATTTTCCGGGTGCCTTCGTATGAAAGCGAAAAGGGGCAGATTTACAACAATTCTTCCCCAGCTTTTTTGAACCACTGTACAATACTGTTCAGATGAGATTGTCCATATAACGAGACAAAGCGTCTGGTTTCCTGGTGTCCAGGGTCCTGAAGAACAGCCAGGCGGGATGCAATAAATGCCTGCGTCAGGGGAATGCCACATTCTTCTGTGATACACCGGTACCATTGCTGGTAAGTCTTGGGGATCATACTTATGCCTCATGAATAAATAACTGGGATATCACCAGAGCCACCACCAGAGAACTTAATACCTGTTTCCCAGCCACTGCTACTGCAAACCGCCAGTTTATTTCCCGGGCGATGGTAAATACCGTGACAAGGCAGGCCATCAACGTAGAGGCGAGCCAGACAAGTAGCAGTAACTGAGATGTGCTGAGGGACTGTATTAAGCTGCCGCCATCCTGATTGAGCACCATCAAACCATCTTTCCTTAGCAGTGAAAAAATGATCCCGGGCATCAGTTCTGCCGGCAGTTTAAAAAGATGAAGTAAAGGTGCCGTCGTTTCACTCACCCAGCGAGTGATCCCTGCGTAATCAAGCATCCCCGCAACACTGCAGATAATCAGGAATAACGGCATGGCTTGCGTAATGAACTGACGGAGGATATTTTTCAGCATCCATGTCACATTTCGCCAGCGTGGCCATTGCAGCCAGGTGGGCTCTGTCAGACGCTGGTTTTGGCCAGGCTTCAACGACCCGTTCCAGAGTCGCGTATGTATTGCGCCTGTGATAAACAGCAGACTGAGATAGGGGACAAAGAGCCAGGGTTGATGGGCGGCATTAAAAAGAGAAAGCGTCGCCCCGGTCTGATAGCTGCAAGCGGACCCAAAGCTAATCATACTTATACAGGCATGCCGGGTGCATCGCGAACACGAACGGCTCTGAAAAACCGCCACGACATTACAGCCGAAACCACTTAAAACCGGGATCAGGTCCTGTCCGCTGAGGCCCACTTTTCGTAACCAAGGATCCAGCGTCGCGGTGATTCTTTCCTTAAGCCCGCTGTCGTCTGTCAGCGAAAGAGACAACCCTATCAGTACCACCACAGGAAATGCCCATACAAACGAATAAAGTCCAAGACTAAAAAGACCGTAATTGCCGACAAATAGAGCCTTCAGAAAGTCGGGCCAGTTGGTCGTTATATTCTCAAGCGGCTGAATAACCGCACTGTCAATGACAGGCTGAATGAAATCTGACAGCAGCCATGCACACCATACCGGAACGGCAAAAAGCAGGAAAAGACATATTATCGCAGCAGGCCTACCACCCCGACGATGTTCAAATATCGTTTGCTGAGGGACTTCAGTCAGCAGATTAATGACCGGTATTTGCTGACTGGTTAAAGTGTCCACCGAAGGAGCTGGTTTACCGTGCAGAAGTAACTGCAGTGCATCCTGGCGAACATTCCTATCCGCTTCTCTGGCATTAACTGCCATGACAGGCGCACCTGATATTTCACCCAGGTATTCAGCCACCTCCGCGAGCCCCTCTATAACCTTATCAGCAAAGGTCAGGAGGATAATGAGGCGTTTTGTCTGTGATGGTATGAGGTTGCAGATCATTTGCCACTCCTGCTGAGCGTTTGTGGCCCGCAACACCAGAAGAATACCATCATGCTGGTTTAGCGCATTGAGCGCGAGTTTCGTGGTTTCACTGTCGCTCTGAAAGCGTATACCCGGGTATCAACCAGGTTGATATCCGCATCCTTAATGACCCCCTCCCGACATACAACGGTGGATCCCTGAAATTACGTTCATCACTGGCTGCACTTTCCGTCAGGAAATTAAAAAGAGTTGATTTTCCAGCACTTTCTAACCCTGTTAAAACGAATGATTGCATAAACACCACCTCAGCATGCGCAGTCATCGTCGGCACAGCAGTCGGGTTCTGAAGGCAGAATCCACCAGTCACGCAATCCTTCAGATGACAGGCCCAGATGACGGGTGATACTTTCTGCCACGACAGGAAAGCGTTGGCGGAACTTATAGATAAAGCAATAAATATTACCGGCATGCCGCACATGAGGGCCGACAAGATACAAACCGGGAAACAAGGTTGAACAGTCTTCATCCGTTAATACCGGATAGCCATCATCATTCCATTCGAAAAAAGCAGCCAGTTGCCTTGCTCCCCCGCCACACTGGAAGCCGGTAGCAAGCACAGGCACCTCGTCAGTGGCCCAGGCGCGTCCGTTTGTGGTATGGACTTTGTACGAACTTCCCGGTCCGGGCATTCTGATTACTTCACAGACATCCGCATCTTCATAAATTTCGAAAAGACGGTGATTCATTACCCTGTTCAAACGCTCACGGGTATAAGGGGAAAGCGACAGACTGGGATCGCTGATGTGGTTAGCTGACCAAGGGGCTGAGCGGGTTAACATTTTTACCGATGAGCCATTTTCCAGCAGGTTTACAGCGGCATCCACTGCGCTTTCATAGCCGCCTATAACAATGTATTCACCTTTCCTGAAATCCTTCCAACTGGTCACATCACCGTAATGGCAACAAATATCTGCCCCAGGAAAAATCAGCCGGTCCGGGAACTGGAATTCGCCTGTAGCCCATATTAAAGAGCGTGTTTCCAACTTCTCTCCTGCTTCTGTTGTCAGTATAAAATTACCTGAACTGAGCAAAGCAACCTTTGCAATCCTGGCGGGAGCCATGACGGGTATCTGATACTCATCCAGTACGACCTTAAGGTAACTGGCATAAGTTTTCCCCCTGGATGTTCTTCACCGCAGAAAAGCGCCAATGAACTGTCAGGGTCATAGCATTCAGATCTGGTTGTCCAAACGGATTGGAAAAAAAGGAAGGAGTAATAAAACGGGTTTCTTCCGGCCAGCGCATAAAGGAGGCACCTACTTCGTGACTGTCAACGACCAGGATATCCTGTATAGCACTCCGACGAAGAAGCGCCGCCATACCCACCCCGGCCGGACCCGCACCGACAATAACGACTTCGCGTGGTTGGTTCATAAAATTACCCTTTGCATTACGTTATAACATAACGATCGATGTTGAAATTTCTTACATCCAGAGGGACAACTTATCGGAAACGCCATGAGGTATTTTCGCCGACATCTTCAAGTTCAATGCCTTGCTCCGCTAATTCATTCCTTAAACGATCGGCCTTGTCCCATTCGCCCATACGTCGTGCCTTACTGCGCTGGTGAATTAACCTTTCAATAAGTTGCAGTTCTGCAGGATGAAGATCACTGCGGTTTTTCAAAAAGGCATCTGCTGATTGTTCAAGCAAACCCAGCACATTCCCCAGGTATTTCAGCGTGGTGGCAAGTGCTGCGGCTTCATCATCATTCATTCCGCAAAGCCTGTTAATCTCTCTTGTCAGTTCAAATAAAATGGCAAGCGCCTGGGGTGTATTGAAATCATCATCCATTGCCTCACAGAATCTGGCCCGCCATGCATCGTGCTGTTCAGATCGAGACCCGTCAGCGAACTGGCATGCGGTGTAGAGCCGTGTCAGCGAGGCGCGCGCAATGTGAATATTTTCCTCGCTATAATTCAGCGGCTTGCGATAATGTGCGCCTAGCAGGAAGAAGCGCACACTCTGGGCATCGAACCGGTGCAGAATATCGCGCAGGGTAAAAAAGTTATTCAGCGATTTCGACATCTTCTCTTTATTCACCGTCACCATGCCGGTGTGAAGCCAGTAATTTACGTAGGGGCCATCATTTGCGGAGGTGGACTGGGCAATCTCATTTTCATGATGGGGAAATATCAGGTCCGAACCACCGCCATGAATGTCGAAATGGGTACCAAGGTAATGGCAGTTCATGGCGGAACATTCAATATGCCAGCCAGGTCTCCCTTCGCCCCAGGGGGATGGCCAGACGGGCTCGCCGGGCTTTGCCCGCTTCCAGAGAACAAAATCCAGCGGGTCGCGTTTATATTCATTCACTTCGATGCGGGTCCCGGCACGAAGCATGGTAATATCCTGTCCCGAAAGCTTTCCATAGTCTTTTGCCGATGCAGTGGAGAACATGACGTCACCATTCTCTGCAATGTAAGCAAATTGTCGATGCAGAAGTCGTTCGATCATACTGATGATTTGTGGGATGTGCTCTGTGGGACGAGGTTCGATGTCTGGTGGCAGGATGCCTAACTTTGCAAAATCAATGTGCATTTCATGCACCATCCGTTCTGTCAGGCTGCGCCAGTCCTCTCCCGTATCACGGGCGCGCTGAATAATTTTATCATCTATATCAGTAATGTTACGCACGAAAGTCACATCGTATCCGCGAAAACGCAGATAGCGGACAATCATATCAAAAGCGACAAAGGTTCTGGCGTGCCCCAGATGGCAAAGGTCATAAACCGTCACGCCGCATACATACATGCCGATTTGCTCTCTTCAACCGGAACTAATAGCTCCTTTTGCATACCAAGCGTGTTTGTTAGTTTAATCATTACGTTTACCTCATTATTTTAGATAGCAGCACACGAACACGCCTGGTGCTAATTAACAGTCGTCCGGAATAAGAAAAAATTATTTGGTGACAGTACGATTACAGTCCGGACAGATACCATGACTGGAAAGGGTAATTTTCCGTTCGGTCATACCATGTCCGGTGAGATGTGATTTTACCAGTTCAATGGCCGCTTCCAGGGCTGGATCCTGCTCAATAGGAATAACATGATGGCAGTTATCGCATTCAAAAAGTCCTACGGCAGCCCGTTGGGTCAGAGCGAAACGCTGAGTTCTTGCCGAGTCGGTATAACGCTGGACAATACTTACCTGCATTAGCCGCTCCAGTATTCGGTAAAGGGTCACACGATCGGGAGCCTGCTCGCCCAGTTGCTGAGTTAAATCGTCATGGCTCATGGCCTGGCTGGCATGTTCAAGGCACTGCAGCGTTGCAAGGGTGGATGGCGTTGCCCGCAAACCATGTGTGCGCAACGTTTGCTTCCAGTCATACGTTTTGGCTACTGGTGTTGTCATATTTCCCCCTCCGAGTCATGTTATTTGAATTCTGGCAGGAAGCCGGTATTATTGCAACTTGATTGCATTAACGTTTAGCGGCATAAGGCCGGATGCTATGAAAAGAACACCGCTCATTATCCTTAATGGTTTTCTGGGGGCAGGGAAAACTACTCTGCTAAAAAACCTTCTTACACAGGCACACAAACGGCGAATGACTGTATCCGTCATCGTTAATGACATGAGTGAACTTGATGTGGATGGCGTCCTGATAGCCAACACAGAAATCGTTGATGCAGCCAGTAACAATTTTGTGAGTATTTCAGCAGACAGTATCAGCAGCAGAAGCGGGATCCAGAAGCTGGATTCCGCGCTGAAAAACCTGCTCGAAACACGGTCTCCGGATTTTATTTTACTGGAAACGTCAGGCAGCAGCCATCCTCTTCCCCTGGTCCGCTATCTGCGGGAACACACCCAGGTAAGTCTCAAAGCATTTTTGTCTCTTGTAGATACGGTCATGCTTAATGATGACTACGACGGTGGAAAGAAGCTTATTCCGGTTTTCCAGGAGCACCTCAATAAAGGGACCCGGGGAGTGGAAAGCCTGCTGGCAGAACAGATTATGTTCTGTAATAAGCTCTTGTTAACCAAAAACGACAGATTACCCTTCTATGTTGTTACTGAGGTAGCCAGAGCCATACATCCACTTAATCCGCAGGTTGCAATTATGGCTGTGCCCTGGGGAAATTTACAGCTGGATGAATTGCTTTCCATGCCGGATTACGATTTTCATCGGGTGGCGTTACTTATTGATGAGCTTCAGGATGCAATTGATGCAGTTTTGTCGGATGAACCCGACAAAAAATATGATATTTCGTGGCGGGTCATTGAGGATGACCGTCCATTTCATCCGCAGCGGCTGTGGGATACCTGCCACCGATTTATGGGTTCCAGGGTTTACCGCAGCAAGGGTTTTTTCTGGCTACCGGGAAGGGATGACCTGGCATTACTGTGGAACCAGGCCGCAGGAAGCATCAATCTCGAATTCATAAGCTACTGGAAAGCCGGGGTCCTGACCCACACTGATAATTCACTGACAAAGGAAGAACGCGCAGCTATCCATGAGCAACTGGCAAAAATGCCGGGCAGATTTGGTGACCGGCGCTGCCGCCTGACTGTTATTGGCGAGAGCGGCGAAATTGACGATTTTGTCCTCGCGTTGCGCCAGTGTTTACTCACTGAAGAGGAAATTCGCTGGTGGCAGCAGGGGGGAATTTTCCACGATCCCTGGCCCACGAAAGTGGCCCGGCTGGCTTAACAGGTTATTTTGTAGCGACAGATGATGTTATGTTATAACGTTTTAGTGTGTAATTTTATCGGTACAGAACATGACTAAACCTACCCGCGCTGAACAAGAAAAAATCCTGGCAATGCCGTCAGAAGACTACATGAACCCTGCGCAACAGGACTACTTCCGGCGGCTTATCCGCCACGAAAGGCAGGAGGTGCTTGATCATATAGACCAGATGAAGCAACAGTTGCAGGAGGATCCAGAAACGGGTGACGAAGGTGACATCGCCATTCGTGAAGAACAGTTACGTCTGTTGTTCAGACAGATAGACAGAGAAAGCCGCCTGTTGCCGAAATATGATGCAGCGCTGATACGGCTTGAAAATGGAGAATATGGCTTCTGCCGGGATACAGGCGAACCTATCGGTCTGCAACGCCTGCTACTCAGGCCCACCGCAGAATTAAGTATTGAAGCCAAAACAAAGGAGGAAAAAGTTGAGATTCAGTATCAAAAGAAATAAAGCGGTGGCCCAAGCGGGGGCAGGGTAGGGATGAGAGTAAATATCAGATCAGGCAGGTATATATGAGTATTGCAGCCAAACAAACCTTATGCCCCGGCATGCTACCGGATATTCAGTCCACTAAGGGTGACGGTGAGGGAGAGTCATTATCCTGGGTTGGCATGGAGCAAATTGACCTGCCGATAGACATCGCAGGTAGGCCGGTATCAGCAAAGGTCAATGCCGGCATAAACCTTCTCAGTTCACCTGAAGCTGAAAAGGGGATCCATATGTCTCGCCTTTATCTTCTTCTGGACGAACTGACACAAGGGGAAATCACACCGGCATTATTGCAACATGTGCTGAAAGCATTTCTGGTATCTCATCAGGGACGTAGTGATGAAGCCAGTATTGAGATTTCAGGGGATTTGTTACTGTCGCGTAAGTCGTTAAATTCTAATCACTCCGGCTGGAAAGCTTATCCTCTGACTCTGAGCGCCGAACTCAGGCAATCTTTTACGGTTACCCTCAAAGTGGGTATCCCTTATTCGTCAACCTGCCCGGCTTCCGCTGCACTTAGCCGCCACGTCGCGGGTTTGCAGTTTAGCAAAGACTTTGGTAACCGGATCGACAGGCTCCCGGCAGCAGAAATAGCCGACTGGCTTGTTGAGAAAGGAATGCCGGCAACCCCGCACAGCCAGCGAAGCTGGGCATGGATGGATATCCGTCTTAATCCTGAAGCAAAATCACTGCCTGTGCTTGAGCTGATTGATTATGCTGAAGTTGCTCTCGGGACAGCCGTGCAAACGGTCGTCAAGCGGAGCGACGAACAGGCTTTTGCAGTGGCTAACGGTCAAAATCTGATGTTTTGCGAAGATGCTGCCCGTCGGCTCAATAATGTTTTTCGTTGTGCATCCTTTTGTGAAGCATTTGATATCAGGGTTGAACATCAGGAAAGCCTGCATCCCCATAATGCCGTTGCCCGTATTCACTGGAAAGGAAGTAAAAATGTTACGTAAAAACCCATCAGGTCATACCCCAGTGGTGTCAACAAAGGCCTATATCGATCCCACCGCGGTAATTTGTGGACGTGTCATTATTCATGATTATGTTTACGTCGGACCCTATGCGGTTATCCGTGCTGACGAGCTAAATGCAGACGGGGATATGGATCCTATCATTATCCATTCCCACTCTAATATTCAGGACGGAGTGGTTATTCACTCAAAAAGCGGCGCGCCAGTGACGATAGGAAGCGGAACATCTATTGCCCACCGTGCAATAGTGCATGGCCCCTGTCAGGTTGACGAGCGGGTATTTATTGGATTCAACAGTGTGTTGTTTAACTGTCATATTCAGACGGGTTGTGTTATTCGCTATAATGCAGTTGTGGATGGCGTTACCTTGCCTGAGAACACCTATATTCCATCAACGGAACGCGTGGGGCCAGATTCCGATCTTAAAAGTTATTCGAAAGTGGATCCCGCTTCTTTACAATTTTCAGAAGAAGTCGCCAGCACTAATGTCAAACTGGTGGAAGGTTATCAGCTGTTGCGAAATGAATTCTGAGTATGGCTCGGCTGGTGTCGTTAACATAACACCGTATTATTAACGATTTGTTATTAATGTAGCAAAATGATACTTGCCTCATCAATCCTTTTGCGGAGGAGGCTTTTCTGTTTTACTAAAGAGGTAGCGGTGAAACTTTTTATTAATGATCTGACGGTCATGGATTTTAGTTTCCTTGATGCGGAGGCCGGACTGATTGGCGATAGCCTTATCGTTGATATTATTCTTGAAGGGGATCTGAATGCTGAATCAATGGTAATGGATTTCTCACATGCAAAAAAAAGTATCAAACATGAAATTGATAAACTGGCCGATCATGTCCTGATTGTGCCGGAACAAAATAGTCATATTATTGTTAGTCATGCGGGGACTACGACGGAAGTCGCCATGCTGCGTAAGAATGGGGAGACCCAGTGTTTTATTTCCGGGCCGCAGGAGAGTTTCTGGCTGGTCCAGGCAGATAATATTACTTCCCGTTGCCTTGAATCCCAAATAGAAAAACATTTACTGGCGTGTTTGCCGCAGGGAGTAAAAGACATAACGATAACGTTACGGCCGGAAAGTATTAGTGGTGACAGTTATCATTACTCGCATGGACTGAAAAAACACCGCGGAAATTGCCAGAGAATAGCGCATGGGCATCGCTCTGCGATCAGAATTTTTGTGGATGGTGAGCGAAGCCATATGTGGGAACAGGAGTGGGCAACGCGATGGAATAACGCTTATCTGTTAAGCCGGGAAGATGTCGTTACAGTGACAACACTTTCACCGCGTGCCGTTACATACTGGCATAAGGGGCTGACATGTTCTTCCTGGCGAAGTTCTCAGGGATACTTTGAAATCATGCTTTGTTCTGAGGTAGTAGATATTCTGCCGTGTGATACCACGGTTGAGTCACTGGCTTTATTTATCAGGCAATCAATTGAGCACGGTTTACCCGCAGCGAAAATAGAAGTCCATGCCTTTGAGGGAGTGGGTAAAGGCGCTATTGCCTGACACACTATTCTACTGTTCAGGGTATTGATCTGTTTTCTCTCGTAAAACTACAATACCCGGTTTTGTAGCCATGTATCTAATAAAAGGTGAGTCAACTACCTTTCTGTTTTTCGCTAATGACGATGCATTTCTGAACCAGATGTTATTGTGGTCTTTGATAATGATCCCAACATGTGAAACATCCAGTCCTCTTTTTGTTGAATAAATACCCACATAATCACCTGTTTTCAGTTTATTTATTACCTCTTTATCTATTGCAGAAGCCGGTATATAGCTTATCCGGCGTGAGATAATGCCGAGACCCTTAACATATTCTTGTCTTTTATTCTTTTGGTTTAGCCGTTTGTTGACAGTAATAGTATACGGGCTGATGTCCTGAGTAACATCTTGTGCATTTCGCGGAGATGTGACCGCCCAGTCCGTGAAAAAATGTTTTCTGCCAGTAAAATCAATCATCCCGTTTGTATAACGGGTCTTAACAAGTTCAGATACATAAGTTTGCCAGCTACTGGCGTGCGCCATGGAGCGAACATAATCAATAAAAGTAAAACAATCCACGGTACTGGGGTTAGTGACCAGCCTCTCTTGCATCAAAGATGATCCAATAAGTGTATGCGCCTGATAAGGCGTTCCGAGGAAACGGGAAGATATCTCAGCGATACGTTCGCCATAGCTAAGTTCATTCCCGTGAAAAGAGACGGCGGACAGGATTTCGTTAACTTTGCTCTGGCTTTCTTGCGTATCGTATACATTGTGCATTAGTTGTTGATGCCTGGCGAGTGCTGTACAGGTATACAATGAAAGCAGGAATGAAAGCAGGCAGGCAATGCGCTTTTTCATTTTATATTACCTCTTCCGTCTGTATTCGCTATCCCACCATGTTCTTTGTCATTCCGCTGGCAGGAGGGGGGTGTGTAACCTTTTGTTTTTCATTTGATAATGTCTATCCAGATATGTTCAGTCTTTTGCGATGGCGCTTAACACCGTTCTCAAGGCGAGCAAAAGTTGAAACATTTTCTCCATCTGACAGAATCGTAGTTAGTTATTAGTTATCAGTTATACGTTATATCATACTGTAAATTGTATGCCTTAGCGTGAGACGTATTTAAATGGCAAAGATTATCTTTACCATTTAATAACATTTCCATGCTTTCCCTTAACATATTCAGGCACTCCCTAGTGACGCTTTTAATGCAACAAGGTTGCGTTAATTTGTGGGTTAATGCAACATAGTTGCTGTTAATCACTGAGCTATGTCGGGATACGAAAATGTCAGAAGCGCTTATAACAGAGTCAGAACCTCTCACCTTTACTCTTCCTGATGGCTCTCTGAAGCTCGTCAGAAAAGGGACCACGTTGCAGAACGTCGCGGAAAGTATCGATTCTTCCGTCGCGAAAAACGCCGTGTATGCTGAAATCGATGGCCAATATATCGATCTGATCGAGGCAGTGCAGAAAAGTGGCACGCTCAATATCATCACGCTTTTTGACGAAGAAGCGTTGGACCCGTGCACGCTGGAACAGCTTGAGGGGAGTGTAAAAGTATCCTTCATCTGGTGCTTGATATTTATAAGCAGTTTGGATTTGAAGAGGTCGAAATCAAGTTATCCACCCGTCCTGAAAAACGCATGGGAAGTGACACCGACTGGGATCGGCTGGAAAACGCGCTTTCAGCCTCTCTGGAAGCTCAGGGATTACAATGGTCGGTAAATCCCGGTGAAGGGCTTTCTATGGCCCTAAACTGGAGTTTGTGTTGCGCGACGCGATCGGTCGTGACTGGCAGTGCGGGACGCTACAGGTAGATATGAATCTGCCTGATCGATTCGATATTGGCTACATTGCCGAGGATGGTTCGACAAAACGCCCGGTGATGTTACACAGGGCGCTCTTCGGCTCTCTTGAGCGTTTTACCGGTATTCTTCTTGAACACTACGCTGGTAAACTGCCCGCCTGGCTGTCGCCGGTTCAGGCCGTGGTCATGACGATTACTGATAAACAACATCGATACGCGGAGCAGGTTCTGAAGGCACTTCGCCGGAAAGGACTTCGCTGTGAGACCGATCTTCGTAATGAAAAAATTGGATACAAAATCCGGGAGCAGACGCTGGCCCGCATTCCTTTCCTCCTGATTATTGGCGATGCGGAGGAAAATGCGGCGCGTGTCACCGTACGCGATCGTACGGGGAAATGTATGGGAACACTATTACTCAACGAAGCAGCTGACTGCATTGAGATGTGTTGCCGACCGCCGGAGGTGCGCCTTGATTAATCAACATGGAGGCAGTTCGTCCCTGCGCGAGAACCGTTGTCATATCTGGCCAGTGAAGAAGGATGATACCCAAAGTAACGATATTGCTTTTTTTGAAAAGGCATTCAGGGAACAGTCCAGTCGATGGGGGCTGTATGAAATTGTTCTGGGGTGTCCTGGAGAGGGCAACATATCGCTGTATCAGTCCGTCAATCAGGGGGCTGACGTTCCGCATATTCTGATTGCGGCAGGGTTTCATGGAGAAGAACCCGCGGGATGCTGGGGGATGCTGGATTTTCTGCGCGAAGGCTCCCCTGAATTGTTTGATAACGTAGCTGTGAGTTTTTTACCGCTTGTGAACCTGTCTGGCCTGAGTGCTGGCTGTCGGCTCAACAGTACTGGACAGAACCCAAATCGCGGCTTTACCAATGGGGCAGAGGTCGAACCTTCAGTTGAAGGAAAAGTACTGCTTAATTATGAAGCGCTTCTGAAAAACGCAGCCAGACACGGTGTGCTCTGTTGTCACGAGGATATTCTTCGCCAGCAGGCGTATCTCTACACCTTTGAACATACTGCCCGTCCAGGCCATTTTAGCGTAGCATTACGTGATGAGCTTGAACGCTTTTTCCCTGTCATGGAAAAAGAGCGGGTTGATGGCTGTGAATGTGAGGATGGCATCATCTTTAACCATTTTGATTCGTCATTTGAATCCTGGTTGTATTCTTCAGGTTCCGACGTCGCAGCGTGCACTGAAACGCCGGGATTGCAACCCTTTGCAAAGCGAGCAGAGGCAAACCGTTATTTAATCGGCGCGTTTATCTCATCCATACTGGAGCGCAACAGTATCGGGGCGGGATGTCATGAAGCCTTTATTACTGACCAATGCATTAATAATCAGTGAGGACATGCGCTATCAGGCCGACATCCTCATTGATAAGGGACGGATCCAGAAAATTGCCTCGTTTATTCCCTCCCGACCGGAATGGCTGGTTATTGATGTGCGAGGGAAATGGGTGATCCCCGGTATGATTGATGATCAGGTTCATTTCCGCGAACCCGGTCTGACGCATAAGGGAACCATTGCCACTGAATCCGCTGCCGCAGTAATGGGAGGCATTACCAGTTTTATGGAAATGCCGAACGTTACGCCACCCACGACAACCCGTCAGGCGCTGCGTGAGAAATTTCAGCGTGCCTCGCGTTCTTCGCTGGCGAACCACAGTTTTTACTTCGGCGCGACGAACGATAACCTTGACGAACTGAAAGCGCTTACGGCTTCGCAAGCCTGTGGGGTGAAGGTCTTTATGGGGGCTTCTACCGGGAATATGCTGGTGGACGATGAACAGGTGCTGGAAAGTATTTTCGCTAATGCCCTTGTCTTGTGGCAACACATTGCGAGCATACCCCGACAATAAAGCAAAATGAGGCGATATGGCGGGCTCGTTTTGGGGATGCTATTCCTCCTGGCGAGCATGCCGCTATTCGTTCTGTGGACGCCTGCCTGACATCCTCCCGCCAGGCCGTCTCTCTGGCGAAAAAACATCGTACCCGATTACATGTTCTGCACATTACCACCGCAGACGAACTTGTTCTCTTTGATGCAGCCCCCACGCTGGAGGCGCTGCGCCAGAAAACCATCACGGCTGAAGCCTGCGTTCATCACCTGTTTTTTAATTATGACGATTATGAAACGCTGGGGCATAAGCTCAAATGTAACCCATCCGTAAAAACCTCGTTTCATCAGGAAGCCCTCTGGAAAGGCGTTAATGAAGGCATTATCGACGTTATCGCAACTGACCATGCGCCGCATTTACTGGAGGAAAAGCAGAGTGACTATTTTGCTGCGCCTTCCGGCTTACCGCTGGTGCAGCATGCTCTTCCTGCACTGCTGGATATGTGCAGCAGGGGGATTTTTACCCCGGAAATGGTGGTGAGAAAGACCAGCCATGCTGTAGCCGAGCGCTTCCAGCTCAAAGATCGCGGCTATATCAGGGAAGGCTATTGGGCGGACCTGGTGGTTATCGATCCGTTCAGTCATCAACAGATAATCCGGGAGGATGTGGCATACAAATGCGGATGGTCTCCCTTTGAAGGCCGGATTTTGTCAGGCGGTGCGGTTGATATGACGCTGGTAAATGGCCACGTTATCTGGAATGGGCACACCATACAGCAGAAGTACGGCCTGCCACTGGAATTCTGTCGCTAGCCACGTATTTATTTTGCTCAGGCTTAACTTCTCCCTGAGAACGCAGAAGAAAAGGTACATTTTGTGAGTATTATTATTCCTGGTTCTTTCCCGGCGCGACGACTGCGTCGCTCTCGTACCCATTCTTTCAGTCGCCGTCTGGTCGCTGAAAATCAGCTGACCGTAAACGACCTGATTTTACCTGTATTCATTATTGAGGGGCAAAACCTGCGGCAGGAAGTGCCGTCGATGCCGGGTGTGTTTCGCCTGTCGGTTGATATGTTGCTTCATGATGCCGCGCAATTTGTTCAGGCAGGTATACCTGCTATTGCACTGTTTCCGTGTATAGAAAGTTCTGCTAAATCGCTGATGGCAGACGCTTCGTGGGATCCATCCGGTTTAGTACCGCGAACTGTAAGGGCGCTGAAAAAGGCTTTTCCTGAACTCGGGGTGATAACTGACGTTGCGCTTGACGCCTATACGTCACATGGTCAGGACGGCATCATTGACGAACATGGATATGTGCTTAATGAGCCGACAAAAGAAATTCTCACCAGACAGGCGCTTACGCACGCTGAAGCGGGTGCAGATATTGTCGCGCCAAGCGACATGATGGATGGCCGCATCGGACATATCAGACAGGCATTTGAAACGAATGGCCTGCTGACTATTCAGATCATGGCATATTCAGCGAAATACGCGTCAAACTATTACGGTCCTTTTCGCGAAGCCACTCAATCTGCCATGGCGCTGGGCAAACGGGACAAAAAAAACTATCAGATGGACCCGGCAAATGCGATGGAAGCGTTGCATGAAATTGCCCAGGATTTGCAGGAGGGGGCAGACATGGTGATGGTTAAGCCGGGCATGCCATATCTGGATATTATCAGGGAAGCTAGGAAAACTTTTGCAGTACCCGTTTTTGCCTACCAGGTTTCCGGTGAGTATGCGATGCATATGGCCGCGTTCCGGCATGGCTGGCTCGACGAAGAGCAAACGGTGCTTGAGTCACTTATATGCTTCAAACGCGCCGGGGCAGACGGCATATTGACTTACTTTGCCAGCTCGGTAGCTCAGTGGCTTAAATCATTAGGTGCAATGAGTCCGGTGAAGTACCGGCAGCATCTTGGGATCACAACATAACAGTCCAGGAAAACATCCGCAGCCCCAAAAGTGACATTAGAATATTGGAGTTACAGACTTTGTCTAGCCAATATAAGATCGCGGTCCTGTGCTGAGCAAAATGAAGGCTTAGCGTACACGACGCGTGTGAATTGTGCTGAGACGACAATAACGCTTTGTGCTGACAGCATTAGTGCGCTTAATGTACGTTATGTTAAATACGCTCAGGAGACCATTCTGTGAATGTACATAAGGTATATGATACTATCAACCACTACCATTTAGATTGGTTGACCCCTGCTGGCGACTACCCAAAATCGGCTCTGATGGTAGTTGAATGCAAGGATGGCCGGTGGATGATAGTTCAGGAGTTTGGAGAAGAGTATGGCTGCTTCGAAGGTGTGTTGAAGAATGATAGCGATCTTCATACTAAGCCTTCTTTTTATCCTGACTTCCGCAGTGCTGTGAAGTCCGCTTTTGGAATGATGAAACGATTATACCCCCAGTACAACGACAAGCCCTTTAGTGACTTCCTTTCAGAAATTACGGAATAGGTTTTTATATGGCCAATCCCCTTATGCCCGAATGCCTTGTAATGTTAAATAATGTCTTACAGGTTATTGAGAATGCACCCGTTGAGTGCGATGGCCATACCTTAATGATAAGCAGTGCTCTAAATCATGCTGGCATTTCTCATCAACGAATGTGCGGGGTAGTTAAAAACCACAAAACAGACTTTGAGTTATATCCACATTTTTGGATTCAGATAGGTGAATTCACTCTGGATTACCGACTCAGGATGTGGGTTGAGTTATATTCAGGGGAAAACTTAGCAGAGAGTGCACCTCACGGAATATTTGTTGCACGTGGGCTTGAATATATTTACACCTCTGGAAGCATTTGCCCACCACCTGCCCTGGATTTTAATTTATTAAACTTAATCAGTGATGGTTATTACGAAAAAATAAACTTTTCCGAGCTAACAACACTGGCGCATTCTGTGGATATCAGTTTAATCAGTGATTTTAAGAACATTACTATCGCCGGGATAACCTAAGTACAATGATAATTAATCAAAAAATTTTAGAAACTGACATTACAAATATTATCAATGCATTTGAAAGGCTAATGGATGAAAGTAATAGAAGTATTATACCAGTAAAATCCAGACATGTTGATGGCTTGTCCTTGTTCGAAAACATGTATATACGTGCACGTAGCAAACATGCATCTTTGCTGGGTAAACCTGTTCTGGTTGTTTCATCAGTTTCTGTATTTATCACCAATCAAGGCTGCTTCAGTACACTTCTTTCTCACTTAAAAGCCCATTGTAAGAACAAGAGTTACCTGTTAAAAATTGAGAGCGTAATCTCTCAGGAACTCAGGAGATATCTTGTCAGGCAAATGTTCGTATTCATTGGAGAAGAATGGGAGTGCGGGTCTGGCTATTGGGTGCCTGAAGATGATCCAGTATACCCATCTTTAAATACACTACCTTATTGATAATAAATACTCTTTATAGGCTCTGAATAATGTCGACAATTCATCTCATTACAACATGCGCGAAAAGGAAAGCAGGACCTGTACATGACACTGTGTTTCCCTACCATACGACAGATACTGAGATTGCCTATCAGCAATGGAAAAGTCTTGTGCAGTCCCGATTCACTACATGTAATGATGATATTAAGGAAACGGAAAACATATACTGTAGTGCTCACTGGAGTACAGCTAAGTCTATTGCAAACTCTAATTCTCATATCTGTTTATGGGTTATTTCTGCAGGTCTGGGCCTACGACACAGTTCTGACCCCGCGATCCCTTATGATGCTACGTTTACAAAGATAGGAAGAAAGAGCGCCAGCATATGGGGTATGCTGACTTCTGACCCCATACTACCTGGAAAAGTCCCTTCCCTTGCGGAACTGTTTAGTATGTACCGGCATGATAACTTTATCATTGCTGCCTCTCCCGTTTACCTGAACGCTGTTGAGGACGATCTCGTTAAAGGAGTGGGTTATCTTCCCTGTCCGATAAAGCAGCTTAAAATCGCTTCCAGCGCTGCCTACAATGGAAGATTAAGAGAATATGTGCGATGCGGCGGAACCAGAATGATGAAAGACCTTAATGCAAACATGACGACTCTAAACATTAAACATGCTGGCATGCTGATTCATGAGCTGAGGTAATGGCAGGTACACTTAGCCTTTGATGCAGTTGCAGAACGCTGGCTCTGACTGCCGGTGCCCACCCAGCAACGCATTCTTTCATTTGTACAGTTGAGACATTGCCTCGATTACCCCGTCTTACTGTCATGCGCTAGTTCTACGATTTCTTTGCCCGGACATGTCCGGGAGCCGATTATCCATGGGTAGTTGTTCCTGCCCTGCCTGAATAACCGGCTTTAATTCTCTGTTCATCGCCCACAAAAAAAACTTATATTTAATATTGTAATTCATTCCTTCATGTTAAGTACTGACAATATTTCATAATGACAGATTCTACTGTTTGGTCAGTCATCCCCTCACTGTAATTCGTTGACACCAGATTTTCGCACCCAGGTGGAAAACGGTGTGATTCATCATCAATGATAATAAACTTGTTGATCCCCATATGTCTGGCATGTATAAGGCACTCTCTGTACCGAACATATTCGGTATCCTTTACTTCCTGAAGTGAAGGTGTAACACCTATTATTCTGTGTCTGAATGCTACCGGAAAAAGGTATTTAAGCCCTTCTAAAGTCATTGTTTCCCTCCAACTGCTGGACACGACTATATGTAATTCTGGACATTGTTTTAAAATTTTTTCCAGTAGAGGCATTCTTTCAAATGTCTCATTCATCCTTCGATGGAGGACTCCATCAAAATCAAGATAAAGCAGGACAGTACCTCCTGAACAATTGCAAGATGCTAGTTGAGGTGATCCTGTAAACTCTGGTGAGTTAATATTTTTAGAACGTCTTTTAACTATACTGTCATATAGCATAGCACTAAAGATGATAATAACAACAGCTGTTGCAAACATCACCCCACCAGCAGAAAGTGAAAACAATGCCCCTGCCATTTTCACCCCCTTTTTACATCATACTTAACTTTAAGTTTAGCAAACCCATCAAACTCTTTATTTTTCAGTTTAAATTCATCATCTATAACCTTCAGCTCACCCAACGAAGCGAACGGTGATAGAGATAATTTAATATCTTTTATTACGTCCGTATTATTTACCACTTCATTTATTCCTTTCATGGATTTGTCCAACCAAAAATGGCTGTCTGATATAAGTGAAAGAATATACTGAACATCATCCTCTTTTTCGCACACAATATTTCTGCCATCAAACTGGACAGTGTCTTGATTGAAGTAAACAGCAAGGAACTGCAACTGAGCATTGCTTAAAGATAAGTTTTTGTAAACATCTTTTAGGCCGCCGGTGTACTCTGAATCCGCAATATGAAAAGCCTTAAATACCTCATCATACTTATGCTGAAGCCTTTTCTTTGACTTAAGAATTTTAAATAGCATATAAGATAAGATAACAATCATAATCATCATGCTGTTGAAAACAATGTTATGTTCTAACATAGAAACACCCTTAAATATTAGAAATTTATTGATATGGACACCCAATTTCATTTAATTAACCCAGCTGAGGTCATACCGAATTTAAATGAAATCAATATCGTTGAACCTTAAAAAACTTCTTTTCGTAGTAAATATGGATAAAATCGTTTGATATCA
Organism: Klebsiella sp. KPN54798; assembly: GCF_021184225.1. Classification (NCBI taxonomy): domain Bacteria; kingdom Pseudomonadati; phylum Pseudomonadota; class Gammaproteobacteria; order Enterobacterales; family Enterobacteriaceae; genus Klebsiella; species Klebsiella sp. KPN54798. The sequence goes on from NZ_CP089235.1 coordinate 156,658, forward strand.
TTACGAAGAGGAAAATGTCTCGAGCCGAAACTAATACGTGCTTCCAATAACTCCACCCCAAACTGCGCTTTAACAATAGACTCGTGAATTTTTTCGCAATCAGTTAGAGATACTTTCTTAAGCATGTCAAAAATTATATCGTGATCATAAATCCCATTGCGTTTAAGATATTCATACGTTGACCTTAGAAAAGCATCGTTCTGGTGTAACGTCTCAAGTTCCACGGCAACCTGAAAAATAATTGAGATAGATTGTAAAGTACTACAATATGAGACTGCAATGCTACATTGCAATTCTGTACTTTCGTCTTTCGCTGTATTGCTTGAACATACTTGCTTAGCCGCGATCTTTAAATCACCCAGCGTAGATACACTATTTCTTAACACATATCTTAACCAGGTCGAATGGCCAGTTGCAAAGGTACTATCCATGACCTTTTCTAGATTGTGTAATTTATTTATCATATTCCCCCTTCTTTCTTTTTCTCTTTGCATGATTTGATAATATATGGAATACAAGTTTTCATCTTCACCGTTCAAATGTACAATCATTTAATATTAACCTCATAATCTCCATGCCCGTTGGGTCACGTTTTACGAGGCATTTGCTATTAACCCTGTTTTGGTAAGGGAAGAATCTGTTTAGTTTCCTTTTGCTTTATTAATTGCCTGTTGCAAGCGATAAAAATCAGGCGCACCGGGCATAATGGTTGTGGTTTTGTTTTGCGGGTTCTTCATGTTCATAACAATAAATACTGGCGTGCCGCTATAATTGAGTTTATCCGCCAGCATCATATTTGCATCAAGAACATTCTGAAGCTGATCGCGCATTTCGACAGTAAGCAAGAAGTTACCTTGCTGATCCAGTATTTCTTTATATCCCAAACCATTGACCAGGGCTGCCAGATTAGAAGGTGTATAGTCCTTCCTGTCCTTCATTGCCCTACCCGCTTCACTCATGAGCTTATTATGGAACTCGTAGTATTTTTCCTGCCCGTACTTATTAAAGATGTAGAGACCAATTTTTGCCCCATCCCGGAGATAGGTGTGCGGTCAGCAAAAATGGTGAAGTCTTTAAAGAAAGTCCGAACATTTTTATTTTCTGCAATCGCCTTTTCAAGCACGGGACTGGACTGCTGACAGAAATGACACATGTAATCGAAAAATTCAATAACAGCTACATCTGCGTTATCTGGGCCGTAGTTTGGCGTGAATTTTGTTTCAAGCAATACGTCTTTTGTATTCACAACGTCTGAGGTTTTTTCTCCATCTCGGTTGGCTTCAAGACGCTTACCAGCTTCCACCAGGTTCTCCGGATGATCGATCAAATATTGTGCCGCAGTTTTGCCAATAAGTTCCTTGTCCTGCTCAGACAGTACTAGACCGGCTGGCTTATTTACCTGGTTCGCTGTTTGAGCTAATGCATTGATACTATTTGCCCGTTCGATATGCTGTTTATTGGCAGTCTCATTAGAGGCGTCATTTGAATTCATTTTATTACTACCAGCCCCCCAAATTACCGAGCCAGCTACAAAGCCACCCAGTACCAAGGCGATGTGAATCAGAGTCTGTTTTTTACTATTTTGTTTATTTTCCATGTTTTACCCCTAAGTGATATTTTATTTATTATGCGTATCTGATAGCTCTGATTGCTAATTTACTTACTGGATTTTCGGCTACTGTTGTCAAGTTCATCTACTGCGTCCTGAATAACCTTTTGGATATCGACATTACCGGCCATCAAGACAACATTATTGACAGGCCCCCTGATATCCTGAGCATCATCCAGAATACTGGATATACCGTCAGCAATCGGACCATTCTTCAGTGAAGTGTAATGCTCGTTCACCCATGTCGATTGCATAAAGTTATTCCTGGTGATTGACAACGGAAACTCCGCATCCGGTACCGAAATATTTTCAAGGCTATCTTTTGTTTGTGTATAGGCAAAGATGCCTCCAATGATACCCACGTATACCACTGTTCTGATTAATCCCATGAGAGACTCCGTTTTATGCGCTGTAGATGACCACAGGACTTAATTCCCTGCTCATTTGCACGGGTGATGATTTATCAGTATGCCCGGCAGCTGGAGTGGTTGATTTCAGGTCAGTCTGGACCTTACGGCCGTGCGAGTACACATCATCAAATACACGGTTCATTGAGCTCTTCCGCGTTGAAACTTTGTCATCGAGAAGCATGATCGGCTTTTGCGAGCCGTCGACATCGACGAAAGTAACTTTGCACGCAACTGGCCCGCAAACGCTGGATTGGGCGGCAAATGAAACAACCACTACCGCTGCCACTGCTATTAATTTCTTCATTGTTGCTCCCGGAGAGTTATTTTTTCTGATTGGCCGTTTTCAGGCTGTTCAGCATCTGTTCTGGGTCACGTAACCCCGCAAATACCATCGGCTCACCTTTCAGGCTTAAACCGCTAGGCGTGCCTGAGAGTTTGAACATGTTCCCTGCATTAAATTGGCTCTGAATGGAGTCCATGCAGGCCTTTGTCGGTTGCTTTTCAGGCAAACCATCCCCTTTCATTGCTCTGGTTAAAGCTGCAGGTTTGTCATCTGCACACCAGACAGATGCCATGTTTCGGGCTATCATGGAGTTCATCCCGGCACGTGGGTATGCGATGAATTTAATAGTGATGCCTTTATCCAGATAGGATTGCAGGTCGCTATGTAGTTTCTGGCAAAAGCCACAGGTGATATCAGTAAAAACACCGATGACATATTTCTCATCTGGTGCTTTGTAGGTGATAGTATCGAGCGGTAATGACTCCAACTTATTGATAGTGTTTTATGTTCAGATAATGCCCGATGACTTTGTCATGCAGCTCCACCGATTTTGAGAACGACAGCGACTTCCGTCCCAGCCGTGCCAGGTGCTGCCTCAGATTCAGGTTAAGCCGCTCAATTCGCTGCGTATATCGCTTGCTGATTACGTGCAGCTTTCCCTTCAGGCGGGATTCATACAGCGGCCAGCCATCCGTCATCCATATCACCACGTCAAAGGGTGACAGCAGGCTCATAAGACGCCCCAGCGTCGCCATAGTGCGTTCACCGAATACGTGCGCAACAACCGTCTTCCGGAGCCTGTCATACGCGTAAAACAGCCAGCGCTGGCGCGATTTAGCCCCGACATAGCCCCACTGTTCGTCCATTTCCGCGCAGACGATGACGTCACTGCCCGGCTGTATGCGCGAGGTTACCGACTGCGGCCTGAGTTTTTTAAGTGACGTAAAATCGTGTTGAGGCCAACGCCCATAATGCGGGCGGTTGCCCGACATCCAACGCCATTCATGGCCATATCAATGATTTTCTGGTGCGTACCGGGCTGAGAAGCGGTGTAAGTGAACTGCAGTTGCCATGTTTTACGGCAGTGAGAGCAGAGATAGCGCTGATGTCCGGCAGTGCTTTTGCCGTTACGCACCACCCCGTCAGTAGCTGAACAGGAGGGACAGCTGATAGAAACAGAAGCCACTGGAGCACCTCAAAAACACCATCATACACTAAATCAGTAAGTTGGCAGCATCACCGACACCACTTTGTCGGATGCTTCAGATTATGACCAGACGGTTCACGCTGTACGCTTACTCAGAAACTGACGACATGGCGGTGATCAATGCCAAACGCGTATACCGCATCATGCGTCAGAATGCGCTGCTGCTTGAGCGTAAACCGGAAATACCGCCATCGAAGCGGGCGCATACAGGGAAAGTGGCCGTTGGAGAAAGTAACCAGCGGTGGTGCTCTGACGGCTTCGGGTTCAGCTGTGATAACGGTGAAAAACTGCGGGTCACGTTCGCTCTGGACTGTTGCGATCGCGAGGCACTTTACTGGGCAGCCAGTAACGGTGGATATGACAGTGAAACCGTGCAGGACGTCATGCTGGGTGCCGTGGAGCGTCGCTTCGGTAACAGCCTGCCGACATCCCCCGTTGAGTGGCTGACAGACAACGGTTCAGCCTACCGTTCTTATCAGACGCGTCAGTTCGCCAGAATGGTAGGACTGGAGCCTAAACATACGGCGGTACGTAGCCCGGAAAGCAACGGGGAGCAGGTCACCTCCTGCTTTTGGCTTAACTCGTCGGTTAGCCACGCATCAAAACGGCCCATATGCCCTTAAGGTCCACTCTATTCAGGTTAAGTGGGGATTTTGGCGAGGTTGTGAAATGCAAAGGTAACGTTCACATATTGTAAACGGCAAAGAGCGATGCTATAATGTTCACATAATGTAAACGGATGGAACGACCGCAAGATGCACGTAATTTCAAAAGAGCCTTTTGAGGAAGCGGCAAAGCGATATCCCAACGATTCGTTAGCCATTCGGGCGTTGTACCGCTTAGTGCGCGAGACGGACTTCTCTTCTCCAGCTGAGATGCTAACTCTGATACCGAGCCTGGATAATTTTAAGTACAGGAATAAGTGGTGGGTTTTGGATGTAGGGGGCAACAACTTAAGGGTTATCGCCTATATCAATTTCGTAAATAAGCGCTTCTACGTGAAGCACATCGCAACCCACGCTGATTACGACAAGTTGACCCGCTATTACAGGGAGAACAAAGAATGATTACCGACACTGCAAAAGCCATTGAAGCAACCAAACAACTCGTAGCTGCCGTCCCCTTCCTAGGGGGCAGTTCTTCCGAGAGCGATTACCGCGAAGCGATGGAGCTGGTGGATTATCTGATCGAGAACGACGACGAGAACCCACTTATTGACTTCCTGGCGAGTAAGATTGCCGACTATGAAGATAACAGCCCTCGTTTCGCTGAGTTCAACAAAGCTATTGCTGAAATACCAGTCGGCGTTGCACTTCTGCGAACCCTGATTGACCAGCACAAGCTGTCTTATTCAGACCTTAAGGATGAGATCGGATCTAAATCATTGGTCAGCCAAATCCTGTCAGGGCAGCGCTCTTTGACCATCACTCACATAAAAGCTCTTTCCGCGCGCTTCGGTGTAAAACCTGAGTGGTTCCTATAACCGACAGATATAACTAAATCACCTGATGGTGATTTAGTTATGATTAATTTCATTTGTAAGGAAGCTTCCATGTCAGACGAAGTAGTAAAGCCAGGGAATGAAGAGGCTCTTAGTAGCTTTGTTGAATAAATCGAACTTTTGCTGAGTTGAAGGATCAGATCACGCATCCTCCCGACAACACAGACCATTCCGTGGCAAAGCAAAAGTTCAGAATCACCAACTGGTCCACCTACAACAAAGCTCTCATCAACCGTGGCTCCCTCACTTTCTGGCTGGATGATGGGGCGATTCAGGCCTGGTATGAGTCGGCAACGCCTTCATCACGAGGAAGGCCCCAGCGCTATTCTGATCTCGCCATCACCACCGTTCTGGTGATTAAACGCGTATTCCGGCTGACCCTGCGGGCTGCGCAGGGTTTTATTGATTCCATTTTTGCCCTGATGAACGTTCCGTTGCGCTGCCCGGATTACACCAGTGTCAGTAAGCGGGCAAAGTCGGTTAATGTCAGTTTCAAAACGTCCACCCGGGGTGAAATCGCACACCTGGTGATTGATTCCACCGGGCTGAAGGTCTTTGGTGAAGGCGAATGGAAAGTCAGAAAGCACGGCAAAGAGCGCCGTCGTATCTGGCGAAAGTTGCATCTGGCAGTTGACAGCAACACACATGAAGTTGTCTGTGCAGACCTGTCGCTGAATAACGTCACGGACTCAGAAGCCTTCCCGGGCCTTATCCGGCAGACGCACAGAAAAATCAGGGCAGCCGCGGCAGACGGGGCTTACGACACCCGGCTCTGTCACGATGAACTGCGCCGCAAAAAAATCAGCGCGCTTATTCCTCCCGAAAAGGAGCAGGTTACTGGCCCGGTGAGTACGCAGACCGCAACCGTGCCGTTGCTAATCAGCGGCTGAGCGGAAGCAATGCACGGTGGAAATGGACAACGGAATATAACCGTCGCTCGATAGCGGAAACGGCAATGTACAGAATGAAGCAGTTGTTGGGAGATTCACTGACGCTGCGTGACTACGATGTTCAGGTAGCGGAAGCTATGGCCATGGTGCGTGCGTTGAACAGGATGACAAAGGCTGGGATGCCAGAAAGCGTGCGTATTGCCTGAAAATCCAGCCAGCTACAGGGTCGTTCGCACGAAATCTTATTTATTCAACAAAGCCGATCTGATCCTTCAACTCAGCAAAAGTTCGATTTATTCAACAAAGCCGACGCAGGTAAAAGATGTATCCAGCGTGTATATTCCATCAATGGCTTAATGACCAGATTAGTGAAGGTATAGGCCTCCTTACTCAGGTCTGAATTTGGCAAACCGATATACATATTAATTTCCTGTAACCGGTTAGCATGTACAGATAGAATCTCACGCTCTGAAAAGAGTGTTATACCCGCAGGCTTACTTGGACAATCAAGATAGCTTTGCACATCCTTGTTAGGCGTGTGCGGGATATCGTACTCATCATCTGTATAAAAAACAATATCGTGGTCAGGCCCTCCGAAGAGGGCGACCCTAATTTTTAAAAAAATCCTGGATATAATACTCATATCAACCTGTGAGTTATTGTACCGAAACAGGAGTAGCAGAAGGCTGTGTTTTGTCAGATGGTTTACCGGTGCCAGCTGCTGCTTCTGGTTTTAATGTCGGCTCACTGCCAGCATCAGCAGAACTGTCACTGTGACCGGACTGAACAGGGGCTTTAGTTTCGAGACTGGCAATATAAAGTTCCACCGATTTAAACCGCTTAATGTTCTGAATGAATGGCAATGCGTCGTATTTTCCATTCACGCGGTTTTCAGCGTTCAGTATTTTAGTTATGTTGTCCATCGCAACCCGCAGTGAGCTCAGGAGTTGCAGGATAATTCGGTCATGAACCTGTTGTGATATCTGACCGTATAACCACAACTGATGTGCCTGACGAGTCAGGACGTTGATGGTCTGGATAATATCCAGCAATTTATAGGTCATTGGGTGGTTCCAGCGAATTTCAAATTCACCATAGTCGAACCCTTCGAATGAAGAATCATCCAGAGGCAGTCGGGCGACATTTTTGTCAATCTGCTCTTTGAAGGTATTTACATTACCCGACAGTTCTTCGTAAACACCGGAGAGCCATTTCTGAACTTTAGTGCTTGTCGCCTGGTCACCTTCTACCAGGCGGAAAATATTATAAATGGCATTGGAGATGGCGTTAAACTGGCGCAGGCAGGCTCTGTTTTTTTCATGAAAGTGCGTATAGAACTCACTTGAAAGTGGCTTTAGTTTTGAAATGACCATCCCTAACGGTCGGTTATTGCCAGTGTTTCGTTGATTGCGCGGTTCAGTTTTTGGGGATGCGTTGTCAGCCATTATATTAACCTCTTCAGTTTTTACAGACTTTTGATGTCGGCCAGTTTTCGTTGATGGAATTCCGCGAGGAGATCACGGATTGGTTTAATTTTGTTTTCTGTTTCCTGGAACATCTCCAGTTCCCAGTCCAGAGCATTTTTAAAACAACTAACGCTGTATCCTCCGAGTTTAGGTTTAACAACCACGCCATGATGTTCAATTTTGTTTTTGAACCTGGGCGAAAAATCTTTCCATACAATTGTCAGTTTTTGCGACGATCCAACCTTTCTCAGCACAGGAGCAAAACGACCAGGTATAAACCTTCCCCCGTTTGCATACGTGGTCTGGGATATCAGTTGGTTTCGTGCCTTCCAGGCCTCCCAGTATTCATCCAGAATTTTAGAAGCCTCCGATTTCAGTAACTCGATATAGCGAACCGAGTTCTCGATAACGATTTCCTGATGTGCCGTAATTATCGGGTTCATATAAACTCCTCCAGCAACACAGACTACAGGAATCCAAACAGATTTTTCTGAACTAACAAGGGCGTTTGCATTTTTTTTTAAAATTTTTTTGTGCTCATGCCGTCGGCTAAAAAAAGTAACTTTTTTGTGAGCACGTCCAACAACCTCTGCCTGTGGCCCGCACGGTGTGCGATCCATCCCCGGAAAACCACTTCACGCAAACTTGGAGATGGAAAAAGTAACTTTTTTGCTAACCAGTAATAGGTACCCTTATACATAAGTAACTATTTGCAAAAAAAGTACTAATGAAAGTGTAGGATTCCAGTCCTGCCATTAGTACCTTTCACAGGAAAAAGTACTAATGAAAATCTATCCTCATTAGTACTTTTTTGATGAAAAGGTACTAATGAAACCGAGCGAAACTGTGCAGTTTCTATAAAAAGTGCCTAATGTTATAAGTACCAGTACAAGGTAAAAGGACAGGGATTTTTTATAATTTAGTATCTAATAATATTAGTACTTGTTTTTTTGGGTAGTATCTCTAAGATGGCTTTGATATAATAACAGCCCTTAAGTAACCGTATGTAGCGCGATTTAAAAGTACTCTGGAGAGCGTATGGACGTACAACCCAACGTACAGACTGACACGGTCATTAAGGCGTTTCTCCGCTCGGAGTTGCAGTTGATACGTAGTCAGAAAAAACTACTCAGTGTGTTGCCTCGTGATCTCGCGTCGGACTACCGCTATATACCGGAGAACCTGCTGGAGCGTTTTTTCCATCCCGCCACTGATGCGCGTCTAAATAGAATTGCCCTGTCAGAAGCCAGACCAGGTAGCCTGCTAGTTCCCCGTGTCAACGGGAAGCCTGTTTTATGGGGTGAGTTAATAAAATTAATCCTGGATGACTCTCAGTTACTGAAGTTTGAAACGTACGGCAGACCTTTTGACAGTACCGAGATGAAACCAAATGAGCCATGCGAATTATTGAGCGGGAAGCAGTATGTTTATAAACCCGTCGACCTTGAGTTATTCAGGAAAAACATCGTCTCTATACAGATGAATTTCCTGGTCAATCTATGGAATCTGGCCAGATTTAAACCGGCTTATGTCAGGGCTTATTTGGCTCTGTCTAATGACGCTTTTCAGATGCTCCTCGATACAGAGATATCCGCCTTTGTTGAGGTGACAAATGTGGTTCTCTTTCCCCGGTTTATAACCTATGATGCCGGACGACGTGATCACAAAGTATAAGCATGGGGTTACGAGATTATGGCTGATGTTCTGGAAGGTTTCATCCCAAAGGAAAATATGGAAAACTTACGAGTTGAATTTGCTCTTAAAGATTCATATGAGAAGCTAAAGTTATTTTAGCGGTTTCTGGATGCTATAAAAGTTAACTAGCTTCACTCATTGATATGGTAACCTGATTACGGTTCATTCATGTTGGTGAATATCAGGATCCGAGCGTGCTTCGCTGAAAAGTAACTTTTCTAAAAACATGAAGTGGTTTTTCCTGCCGGTCGAAAGAACCGGACCAGGTACACGTTAAGGAGAATGCGGATAATGGGCTTTAAAAAGAGCGAGGTAAGCCAGCTAAATAGCCTGGCAAGTGCCATAAAGTTAATAGAATTTGATGCCAATAAATATACCATAACACATTTGTATGGTCGTAAAGTTGCCGGCAGCCTGGAGTACCCCAAAGGGATAAATACAAGAAAAGGGGTAGGTAAATGGCTCGGTGAAAAATCCGCCATGTTGCTGTCAAATGTCGTTGTAAACAATTCTATTCATATTTTCGGATATGACACTCAAAATCCTACAGAATCAACCAGAGAAATGGATTTTAATGCACTTGTTGATTTGTTAATTAACACGGGCTATACGCCGGAATACTACCCGCTCAAGGTCAACAGGATTGTCGAAGTTCTCAACGGGATGTCGGAAGCTGACTATAAAGACTATTGCCTGGTATGTAAAAAGCCCTTCATACATGCGCCGGACAGGTATGATTCCTGCCCGACATGGCTTTGTTGAATAAATCGAACTTTTGCTGAGTTGAAGGATCAGATCACGCATCCTCCCGACAACACAGACCATTCCGTGGCAAAGCAAAAGTTCAGAATCACCAACTGGTCCACCTACAACAAAGCTCTCATCAACCGTGGCTCCCTCACTTTCTGGCTGGATGATGGGGCGATTCAGGCCTGGTATGAGTCGGCAACGCCTTCATCACGAGGAAGGCCCCAGCGCTATTCTGATCTCGCCATCACCACCGTTCTGGTGATTAAACGCGTATTCCGGCTGACCCTGCGGGCTGCGCAGGGTTTTATTGATTCCATTTTTGCCCTGATGAACGTTCCGTTGCGCTGCCCGGATTACACCAGTGTCAGTAAGCGGGCAAAGTCGGTTAATGTCAGTTTCAAAACGTCCACCCGGGGTGAAATCGCACACCTGGTGATTGATTCCACCGGGCTGAAGGTCTTTGGTGAAGGCGAATGGAAAGTCAGAAAGCACGGCAAAGAGCGCCGTCGTATCTGGCGAAAGTTGCATCTGGCAGTTGACAGCAACACACATGAAGTTGTCTGTGCAGACCTGTCGCTGAATAACGTCACGGACTCAGAAGCCTTCCCGGGCCTTATCCGGCAGACGCACAGAAAAATCAGGGCAGCCGCGGCAGACGGGGCTTACGACACCCGGCTCTGTCACGATGAACTGCGCCGCAAAAAAATCAGCGCGCTTATTCCTCCCCGAAAAGGAGCAGGTTACTGGCCCGGTGAGTACGCAGACCGCAACCGTGCCGTTGCTAATCAGCGGCTGAGCGGAAGCAATGCACGGTGGAAATGGACAACGGAATATAACCGTCGCTCGATAGCGGAAACGGCAATGTACAGAATGAAGCAGTTGTTGGGAGATTCACTGACGCTGCGTGACTACGATGGTCAGGTAGCGGAAGCTATGGCCATGGTGCGTGCGTTGAACAGGATGACAAAGGCTGGGATGCCAGAAAGCGTGCGTATTGCCTGAAAATCCAGCCAGCTACAGGGTCGTTCGCACGAAATCTTATTTATTCAACAAAGCCCATTGAAATGCTCAAGCTCATCATCTGACAGAGAATATTTATTTTTTTCTATAACCCTTTCCAGGGTTTCCTTCGATGTACAGCGCCGTAGTCGTAAAATCCATTCCTGTTTCGTCATTAGTTTTTTATATCCTGAGGCTTCCCTGGTATTTAATTTTACAAATAACGCAAATTTCTTTCAGGCGTTATGGCCCGTGCCGTTCTGTGTAAGATAATCACTGATGCTCAGACCGGACAAGCGAATGTTATCCGAAATCTCCCTGAACTGCTCCTCCCAGCCGTCCTGCAGCTCCCTGATTGCCGCGATCTGGAAAGCAACACTGAAAGGCGTTCTGCCCAGTTTCTCGGAAAGCCAGAACAGATGCTTGCCAATCTCTTCGTCCGGTACCGAATCGAGCGCATCACTCAGTAAGGTTTTTTCGTCTTCCTGCCAGGGATGACCGGCTCGCGGAAAACGCGGATCAGGCTGGCGGTCTTTTTTCTCCCTTTTTTCCCGTCTGGCAACGGTCGGCGCATCGCCTTTTTTCAAGCCGACGCGCGCTTTCATGGCGCCGATAGCGGCGACGGCCAGTACCAGCGTTTCACGCTCCTGGCGCGTGAGCAGGCTGTCCTCGCAAATCAGGGTGTTCAGGTTATCGATCAGCTTATTCAGCCCGGGTTCAGTGACTTTCATTTTATGCTGGGATCGTCTCAGAAAACGGAAAATAAAGCACGTTAAGCCGGTGGCAGTGGTCGCAACGGTCTGAACTTGCCTGCGCCGACCTTGGTGCTGCTGCGCCAGAGGTAATCGCCGGTCAGATTGATGTGTTCCCACCCCAGCGGTGACAGGTATTGAAACAGCGTCTCGTCTACCGGTTTGCCGTGCCCGTTCAAAGCATTGGTTGCCCGTTCCAGATAGGCCGTGTTCCAAAGCACGATGGCCGCCGTTACCAGATTGAGGCCGCTGGCCCGGTAGCGTTGTTGCTCAAAACTGCGGTCGCGGATTTCGCCCAGTCGGTTGAAGAACACCGCCCTGGCCAGCGCGTTGCGCGCCTCGCCTTTGTTGAGTCCGGCCTGCACGCGGCGGCGCAGCTCCACGCTTTGCAGCCAATCCAGTATGAACAGCGTGCGCTCAATGCGCCCCAGCTCGCGCAGTGCAACGGCCAGTCCGTTCTGACGCGGATAGCTGCCGAGCTTGCGCAACATCAGCGAGGCCGTCACCGTACCCTGCTTGATCGAAGTGGCGAACCGCAAGATTTCATCCCAATGGGCGCGTATCTGCTTGATGTTCAGCCGGTCGCTGCTAATCATCGGCTTGAGCGCGTCATAGGCGGCATCGCCCTTTGGGATGAATAGCTTGGTGTCGCCCAGGTCTCGGATACGTGGCGCGAATCGGAAGCCCAGTAGGTGCATCAGGCCGAAGACATGATCGGTAAAGCCCGCTGTGTCGGTGTAGTGCTCCTCGATCCGCAAGTCCGACTCGTGGTACAGCAGGCCATCGAGCACATAGGTTGAATCACGCACGCCGACGTTGACTACCTTGGTGCTGAAGGGCGCGTACTGGTCGGAGATATGGGTATAAAACGTCCGGCCTGGACTGCTTCCATACTTCGGGTTGATATGCCCGGTGCTCTCCGCTTTGCTGCCGGTTCTGAAATTTTGGCCATCCGACGATGACGTGGTGCCATCGCCCCAGTTTCCGGCAAAGGATTGCCGGAACTGCGCGTTGACCAGTTCGGCCAGCGCCGTTGAGTACGTTTCATCCCGGATGTGCCAGGCTTGCAGCCACGACAGCTTGGCGTAAGTCGTGCCTGGGCAGGACTCGGCCATCTTGGTTAGCCCGAGATTGATGCCATCAGCCAGGATCGTCGTCAGCAGCAAGGTTTTGTCCTTGGCCGTGTCGCCGGTCTTCAGATGCGTGAAATGCCGGGTGAAGCCTGTCCACTCATCAACTTCCATCAGCAGTTCGGTAATCTTGACGTGTGGCAGCAGCATCGCCGACTGGTCGATTAGGGCTTGTGCGGTCTCCGGCACCGCCGCGTCCAGCGGCGTGATCTTCAGGCCGGACTCGGTAATGATGGCATCCGGCAGATCATTGGCCGCCGCCATGCGGTTGACGGTGGCAAGCTGCTGTTCCAGCAATGCCAGTCGGTCGTGCAAATACTGATCGCAATCGGTGGCCACTGCCAGCGACAATTCGTTGGCCAGCTTCAGAGTAGCGAACTTCTCGGCCGGCACCAGGTACTCATCAAAGTCCTTGAACTGGCGCGAACCCTGCACCCAGACATCGCCTGATCGCAGCGCGTTCTTTAGCTCTGACAGGGCGCACAGCTCGTAGTAGCGCCGGTCAATGCCATCGTCCGTGAGCACCAGTTTCGCCCAGCGTGGCTTGATGAATGCGGTCGGCGCGTCGGCGGGCACCTTGCGGGCGTTGTCGCTGTTCATGCCGCGAAGCACCTCGATGGCATCGAGTACGCCCTTGGCGGCTGGTGCCGCCCGTAACTTAAGTACGTCCAGGAACTGCGGCGCGTAGCGGCGCAACGTGGCGTAGCTTTCACCGATGCGATGCAGAAAGTCGAAGCTCTCCGGCTGCGCGAGCTTTTGCGCCTCCGTGACGCTGGCGGCGAAGGTATCCCACGGCATTACGGCCTCGATGGCGGCGAACGGATCGCCGCCGCTCTGTTTGGCTTCCAGCAAGGCTTGGCCGATGCGGCCATACATCCGCACCTTGTCATTGATCGCCTTGCCGGAAGCCTGAAACTGCTGCTGATGCTTGTTCTTGGCGGCGTTGAATAGTTTGCCAATGATGCGGTCGTGCAGGTCGATGATTTCGTCGGTGACGGTGGCCATGCCTTCAATGGCCAGCGAAACCAGAGTGGCATAGCGTCGTTGCATCTCGAACTTTGCCAGATCGGCAGGCGTCATCTGCCCACCCTCACGGGCGATCTTGAGCAGGCGGTTCTGGTGAACTTGTCGCTCGATGCCTGCGGGAAGGTCAAGCGCCTGCCAAGCCTTGAGGCGCTCGATGTGTTCAAGCATATGCCGAGAGTTCGGCTTGACGGGCGACTGGCGCAGCCATGCCAGCCACGTCAATTTGCTGCCGTCCTTGCGCTTGAGAAGTTCGTCCAGGCGCTGACGGTGGAGCGATAACAAAGAATCGGTCAACGCCGCGTAAATACGCCGGTTGGCACGGGTGATGGCCTCGGCGCTCGCGCGCTCGATGGCATTCATGGCGGGCAGGATGATGCTCTGCCGCCGCAGGTTTTCGACAAGGGTGCTGGCCAGCACAATCCCTTTATCGGTCTGCAAGGCCAGCTCGGTCAATGTATGCACGGCTTGCCGGTAGTGACTCATGGTGAAGGGCTTGAACCCGAACACCGTTTGCAGCTCGACCAAGTGCTCCCGCCGCGTCTGCTCGCGCTGGCCGTAATCGTTCCAACTTTCCACCGGCACCTTGAGTTGTGCGGCCACCATGCGCAACAGGGGCGGAAACGGAGGCTCATCGATGCCCAAGAAGATGCCAGGGAATCGCAAGTAGCAAAGCTGCACGGCGAAGCCCAATCGATTCGCAGCGCCGCGACGCTGGCGGATCACCGATAGGTCGGTTTCGTTGAACGTGTAGTGCCGTATCAGTTCGTCTTTGGCATCTGGTAGTGCCAGCAGGCTTTCGCGCTCGGTGGCGGACAGGATTGAGCGGCGCGGCATGATCAGTCTTCCCGCAGGTACTGGTACAAGGTTTCGCGACTGATGCCGAAGTCACGGGCCACCAAGGTTTTTTGATCGCCTGCCGCGACTCGCTGTTTCAACTTGGCAATTTGTTCGCTGTTCAGCGATTTCTTTCGTCCCCGGTAGGCACCGCGCTGCTTGGCCAGCACGATTCCCTCGCGCTGGCGTTCGCGGATCAGTGCGCGCTCGAACTCCGCAAAAGCCCCCATGACCGACAGCATCAAATTGGCCATCGGTGAGTCATCGCCGGTGAACGCCAGCCCTTCTTTGACAAACTCCATCCGCACGCCCCGTTGTGTCAGCCCCTGAACGATGCGGCGCAGGTCATCGAGATTGCGTGCCAACCTGTCCATGCTGTGCACCACCACGGTGTCGCCCTCGCGCACAAAGGCCAGCAGCCTTTCAAGTTCGGGACGTTGCGTGTCCTTGCCGGAAGCCTTATCGGTGAATACCTTACCGACTTCGATTTGCTCCAGTTGCCGATCAGGGTTCTGGTCGAAGCTGCTGACGCGGATATAGCCAATGCGTTGACCTTGCAAGGTGCCTCCAAAGGTAAAAGTGTCAGGATGAAATCCATTACCCTTGGCGGCTTGTGTCAATAAATACAAACTACAACTCTATTCTGACGTGCTTTGCGCCAAGCATCTGACATCAGGTTAGGGTATAGCTTAACCGGACACCTCGGCCTCTGTGCCTTTACTGCTTTTCGGTACAACCGTCAAGAACAGGCAGAGCGCTCCGATAGTTATCGCCACATCAGCGAGGTTGAAGGCGGGCCAGTGCGCAAGTCGCCAATGGAAGTCAAGGAAATCAACAACCTGTCCACGCAGCACACGATCCGCGACATTGCCCAGCGCACCGCCGAGGATCAGGCTGTAGCCCATCGCTTCGAGACGTGGCCGTTGCTGGCACAGCATGCGCCCCAGCCAAGCAGAAACAGCCAGACCCAGCGTGATGAAAAAGTAACGTTGCCAGCCACCAGCGTTCGCCAAAAAGCTGAATGCCGCACCCGGATTCAGGACATGAACGAGGTTGAAAAACGGGGTGATTTCGACTTGCTCACCGTAGGCAAACGTGCGGATGATGGCGAACTTCGTGAGCTGATCGGTCATGACAGCACTGGCGGCCACGGTGAACCAGACCCAAGCCGATGTGCGGCGGGCCGATTGCCACACAGGGGCGGCCAACGGCAGCAACCACCCGGCGAGTGCCGTGCAGCTCCATCCCAGCGTCCACCCCGCCAACACATCGGCCGGAAAGTGCATTCCGGCCGCGATGCGCGACCAGCCGACCAATGTGGCGTACAGCATTAAACTGAGACGACCACGGCGGCCCATCAAAGGCCAGAGCGCGCCGACCACCATCGCGGCATAGGTGGCATGCCCGCTGGGCAGGCTGTAGTGAAGCTCTTTGTCCCCGATGACGCGCGCCAGGTCGCCAAGGACGGCAGGCGGGCGTGGAAAGTCGAACCATAGCTTCAAGGCGGTGGCGACCAATAACGCCAGCAAGAAGGCCGCGCTAAAACCAATAAGGCGATGCCGAACGGCCGTACCACGCGCCGGGTTTGTAGCCGATTTCGACCACCACCACAGACCCAACAGCATCAGCGGCGCTGTCCAGTAACTTCCCACGAGGCCAAAGAACCATGCCAGTGGTTTCAGCGTGGCGGGCGTGCCTGTGTTGATGGCTTGAAACAACGCGATGTTCAGGCCACCCCAGTCATAGAGAAAGAGTTTCCAGCTCATCGGCGCAACAACCTCAAGCCGTTGCCGACAACAAGCAAGCTGGCACCCATATCGGCGAACACAGCCATCCACATGGTCGCGTGACCCGTGAAGGTGAGCACCAAAAATACCGCCTTGATGCCAAGGGCCAGCACAATGTTTTGCATCAGCACCTGTGCTGTCGCACGCGACAGGCGCACGAAGGTCGGAATCTTGCGCAGGTCATCGTCCATCAGGGCCACGTCGGCGGTTTCAATAGCGGTATCTGTGCCCGCCGCTCCCATTGCAAAGCCAATGTCCGCACGCGCCAAGGCCGGTGCGTCGTTGATGCCATCACCGACCATGCCAACCTTGCCGTTTCTGGACAATTGCTCCACTTCGCGCAGTTTGTCGTCGGGCAGTTGGTTGCCTTGCGCGCGGTCAATGCCGGCTTGTGCGGCGATGGCCTGTGCCGTGTGGGGGTTATCGCCGGTCAACATCACGGTGTTGATGCCCAGAGCATGCAGCTCGGCGATGGCTCTCTTGCTGCTGTCCTTGATGGTGTCCGCAACGGCGAATAAGCCATGTACCCCTTTTGCGCCCACCAGCATCACGACGGTCTTGCCAGCGGTTTCCAGCGCAGCGATGCGCTGCTCCAGCTCTGGTGTGCACTGCCCCAGCTCTTCGAGCATCCGGTGGTTGCCCAGATGGTAGGTCGCACCGTTGATTTGGCCTTGCACACCCCGACCGGGCAGCGCGTTGAATTCGGCCACGTCGAGCAAGGCAACCCCGTCCGTCTGCGCGGCCTGTGCCACCGCCTTGGATACAGGATGGTCCGAGCGGGCCGCCAGACTGGCAGCGATGCTGCGGCTGTCCGAGGCGAGTGCATTGCCCCATGTGACAAAGTCGGTCTGTGCGGGCTTGCCGTGCGTGATCGTGCCGGTCTTGTCCAGAGCCAGCCAGCGCAGCTTGCGGCCTTCTTCCAGATAGACGCCACCTTTGATGAGAATGCCGTGGCGGGCGGCGGCGGCCAGGCCGCTGACGATGCTGACCGGTGTAGAGATCACCAGTGCGCACGGGCAGGCGACCACCAGCAGAACCAATGCACGGTAGATCCAGTCGAGCCATGCCGCACCCATGAACAGCGGCGGCAACAACGCGACGGCGATGGCAACGCCGAATACAACGGGGGTGTACCAGCGGGCGAACTGATCGACAAAACGCTGAGTCGGCGCACGACTACCTTGCGCAGCCTCTACCGCGTGAATGATCCGGGCCAAAGTGGAGTTGTTGGCCAAGGCGGTGACGCGGTACTCGAACGAGCCGGATTCGTTGATCGTGCCAGCGAACACCGAATCACCGGGGGATTTTTCGACCGGGAGGCTTTCACCCGTGATCGGGGCTTGGTTGACGGCAGAGCGGCCTTCCAGCACCTCACCATCAAGGGCGATGCGCTCACCTGGTTTGACCCGGACGCGGGCGCCGATGGTGATTTGCTTGGCGCCCACCTCGCGCCATGTGCCGTCAGCCTGCTGTACCGTGGCTTGTTCCGGGGTCAGGTCGAGCAGGCCACGGATAGCGTTACGAGCGCGATCCAGCGATTTGGCTTCGATTACCTCGGCCAGCGCGAACAGTACCATCACCATTGCCGCTTCGGGCCAGTGGCCGATCAACATGGCACCCGTGACCGCAATCGACATGAGGGCGTTCATGTTGAGATTACGGTTCTTGAGCGCGATCCACCCCTTCTTGTAGGTGGAGAGGCCACCCGTGAAGACCGCGACAAGCGCCAGAACGACAACCGACCAGTGATTGCCGTTGTGGAGCCAGTAGACCGCCTCGGCCGCCGATGCAGTGACCAAGGAGATGCCCAGCGGCCACCAGTTGGTCGGCGTGGTCACAGGGGCGGCGGATGGAGATGCGACCTCTGCCGTGTCCACGACCTGCGCCTCGAATCCAAGCGCTTGCAGTGCCACGAGCACGTCTGGCAGAACCTGGTTCGCATGGCGTACCGACAGCGTGCGCTGCATCAGGTTGAAATCGAGATCAGCAACACCGGCCACGGTGCCGAGCTTGTTGCGGATCAACGTCTCTTCGGTCGGGCAATCCATCTTGGCAATGGACAGCTTGGTCGTCTGCTCGGCAGACGCCTGATCCATGCGCACAGCTTGCATGCCGATGGCCTTCAGCGCCTGCTCGACGGGAGACAACGAAGGCAATTCGTGTCGCACGGCCAAGGTACGTTGCATCAGGTTGAATTCAAGACCCGCCACCCCCGCCAGACCGGCCAGTTTGCTTCGGATCAGCGCCTCTTCGGTCGGGCAATCCATGTTCTCGATGCGGTACACCGCTTGAGCCGATCCGGTTGCCAGCGGGGCCGGTGCCGTGGGTTGGATGATCGGCTCAGTCGTGCAGCCACACCCCTTTGAAGCGCATTCGCTCATGAGTAACTCCTGAAAATCTTCTATTCAGCCTCCATTAAAATCTCTATAGTCACTATAGAGTCAAGTGATAATTGGAGATTGATGCATGGAAATCAGAATTGGCGACCTCGCCAAGCGCTCTGGGTGCGAGGTCGTGACCATCCGCTACTACGAGAAGGAAGGGCTACTGCCAAAGCCAGCGCGAAGCGGTGGCAACTTTCGGTTGTACGGTGAGGCGCACATTGAGCGCTTGCAATTCATCCGTCATTGCCGTTCGCTCGACATGACGTTGAGCGAGATTCGCGCATTGCTGGGTCTGCGAGACAACCCGATGCAGGACTGTGGGGAGGTCATCACGCTGCTGGAGGCCCATATTCAACAGGTGGAAATGCGTGTGTCCGCGCTGTTGCAGTTAAAACGGCACTTGGTTGATTTGCGCGAGAAGTGTTCTGGCTCTCGATCTGTAGAGGCGTGCGGCATTTTGCAAGGGTTGGGCAATTGCCATGGTGAAAGTGCCACGAACAGTCAAACATCTGGGTAAGTAAGGGCTTAGCGTGCTTTATTTTCCGTTTTCTGAGGCGACCCCATCATGGCAATAAAGGATACAAGGATCTTTTTCATGGTTGGGTCTCCGGTGTTTTCATACCCGAACAATCAATGCTTATAACAGAGAAAGCATTTGATCTCAGGGCTGGTTGATCATCACGCCAGGAACCGGGCGATTGAATTATCACGCTGTCCTGATTTATGGCTGATTATAAAAAACCGCCTCTGTTTATCGCGTGACTGAACGATGACATTTTTGTCACCTTCCGGGTTTCTCCTGAATAACGGTATTAATCCATTAACAGACGCACACTGAACACAATTTCCCGCCCTGCTGTTCTGCTGACAGCTCGCCGCCGTGAGCATGAATAATCGACCTTGTAATTGATAATCCCAGCCCGCGCCTTCCGTGTTGTAGAACCTTGATGAGTCTGCGCGATAGAACCGGTCAAACAAACGTTCCAGATTAGCGGGAACCTGGCCGGACATCGTATTCGTAATCATCACGTTCACACAGTCACTGTCACGCTCAATGTGTATCGCTGTACAGGTGTTATCGGGAGAATACTTGATTGCATTGGAAAGCAGGTTACTGAAAGCACGTCGGAGCATATCGCTGTCTCCGGCAACAACGCCCTCTCCTTCAACCGTGATTGTCTTTCCTGTTTCGTCTGCCAGGGGCTCGAACAACTCACGTAATTCATTCAGTTCGGCTGCCAGATCCACATCATGTTTATCCAGCCGCAGCAGACCATGCTCTGAACGTGCCAGAAAAAGCATGTCACTGGTCATTCGTGACAACCTTTTCAGTTCTTCCAGGTTAGCGAATAAAATTTCGCGGTAATGCGAAACATCCCTTTCCTTAGCCAGTGCAAACTGCGTCTGCATCATCAGATTACTGACTGGTGTGCGCAGCTCATGCGCGATGTCAGACGAGAAATCTGACAGTTTTCGGAATGCCCCCTCCAGGCGATCAAACATATTATTGAACTCCTGCATGGTCTCAGAGATTTCCGGCGGAGCCAGATCGGGATTTAGACGCTGATCCAGGCTGTGTACGGTCATGGAGGAAGCCAGACTGGTCATTTCCCGTAGCGGTTTCAGACCAATACGTGTGGTCAGCCAGCCCAGAAAAACAGAAATAAAGACCAGACCGATATTGAACCAGAACAGCCAGGTACTGAGTTTGTCCATAAACAGGGTGTGATACCCAGTATCCGTGGCAACCGTAATGATGACATGTTTGCTTTTACCCTGTTCCGGCGTCACGGCAACCCGCCGCGAGATACTGCGGTACACGGTGTTATTTTCTTCCGTCTGGATCATATAGTCGAGAATATCACCCGACTTATTAAGCAGGACCGCTGGAACAACAGAATTTTTGGCATAGAGTTCAACAATTTTTTCATTTTCCATGTTTTTTATAGAAATGAATAAGCCATTGTGCCCCACCATCGCATCGTTTATTTTTTCTGATAATGACTTAATATCCGTTTTGTTCCTGAACGTCTCTGTTTTAAGAAACTCTTCGGTGAGCTGAAGTTTACCTGTCAGAAAATCGCGGTCCTGATTATCGAAATAGCCATTCAGGGTGCTAATCAGGATAAAACTTGATAACCACCATACCGTAAGCATCACCGCAGAAAAAATCAGGCTCAGGCGTGTGGTCAGGGAAATTTTGAACCTCACTCTTCTCTGATCTCCAGGACATATCCGGCACCGCGAACGGTATGGATCAGTTTTGGCTCAAAGTCATCATCAATTTTACTTCTCAGACGTCTCACGGCGACATCAATCACATTCGTATCACTGTCAAAATTCATGTTCCAGACCAGGGACGAGATAAGACTCCTGGGTAACACTTCTCCGGTGCGTTGCAGCAGCAACTCAAGCAGAACGTATTCTTTACCGGTGAGATGGATCTTCTTCCCCGAACGGATCACGGTCCGGCGCACCATATCAACGGTCATATCGGCGATGGTGCAGACTGTTGCGGCCTGCGAGCGTGCCCGGCGCAGTAGGGTTCTTACACGTGCAACCAGCTCCGTAAAATCAAAGGGCTTAATCAGGTAGTCATCTGCGCCAAGCTCCAGTCCTTTCACTTTGTCCCGCACGTTGTCCTTTGCGGTTAAAAACAGGACCGGTTCTTCGTGCCCGGACTCCCTCAGTGCGCTGATGATTTGCCACCCGTCGAGGAAAGGCAGCATCACGTCCAGTATTATCAAATCATACTGTCCCTTCGACGCGGCCCCGAGACCATCGCGGCCATTATTAAAGAGATCGGCCTGATAGCCTTCCTCAACCAGTCCCTGCTGCAGGTAACGACCTGTTTTTTGTTCGTCTTCAACGATTAAAATACGCTGCATGGTCAACTCGCTGATATGAAAGTAAAAATCTCACGCATGAGCTTTGGCTGTCCCCTAGCTGATCTGAGACGGAGCAAGCATTCCAAGCCACGCTACGGCGCCCAGAATGATAATCGCAACAACGAATTCTGTCAGGATGCTGTTTCGCATCAGGGCAACGCTGCGATCATAATTCCCTTCCCTGACCATAACTTCAAGCCGGGGACCCAGGTGAAACCGGTTTGCTGCAGCCAGAAGAAGCATCAGAACAAACAGAGCCGTCTTGGCAAGCAATATCCTCCCCCAGGAACTGTTGAATAAGGGAGTTAAGTTACCCTCAGCAATATACAGATAGTTGACCAGCGCACTCAGGATCAGGGCTACAACAATCACCGTTCCTGCCGTGGCAAATTTTGCCAGGGAGTCAGATATCACAATGACGTTCTGTGCATTATGCTCGTTTCTGCGCATCAGCAGGATAGCAAATGCAACCAGAGCACCTGTCCAGGCACCTGCAGCGCCGAGATGGGTCAGATCGCTCAGTAAATGGAGATAGTAATGCAGACCGTCATGCATAACGGCGTGTCCTCCCCAGGCAAGTGTAGCCAGCGCCACGCCCCCACTCATCGTCATCAGCAGGCAGGACAATACTCTCTTATTAGTGTAAAGGAACAAAGCACCGAGTGTGGTAAACAGGGCACAGAGCCTGACAATCCAGCTAATACCCACATCAGTTTCTTCTATCACCATCTCGATAACATGGATGGATAATTCTCTGAGGTCAGTTACTCCACTCATGGCATTAGATACCAGGAGCATATTAATGCCAGTAAGAATGATGCCTGTAACAACAGCAAAGGTTATAAACGACCTGAAATTAGTCAGGTTATAGGTTTCATGTCTGACACCGCTTATTCCATATATCTGAAAAAATGGCAATCCAAATATTACCATCAAATCCAGATAAAGAAGAAAACGAATAACAATCATAATCAGGTCGTTCATAATATTACTTCACTGTAAAGGTGTAATTACCGGTAATAGGGTGCGTATCTGAAGAAACCGCGCGCCAGTCAACACGATAAGTGCCAGCGGGTAAAGGCTCTCGCGGAATAATGACCATCGATTTAGGGTCAGCGCCTGGCGCCACTTTTGCCGCGACCGGCATCGGAGAATGTGATGACATGCCTTTCATACCCGTCATCGTTAATTTTGCACCTGAGAATTTCACGGTCAGATTTTCCGAGAAATTAAGCTGAATCTTTTCCGGGGCCGCTACGGCTGAATCAGCCTGTGGCACAGAGCTTTTTAATTCCGGATGGGCCATAGCAGAGAAAGCAACGCCCATAACGAGGCCACCTGTAAGAATGGCTTTATTTAAAATCGACATTTTATTTACCTGTTTAGTTGAGTGTTTTATATCAGTGCGTTAAAACCAGATTCTGGCTCCCGCCAGGAATACTACCTGATGGTCTTTCTCACCTTCTCTTTTCGCCATATCGGATGCTTTCCCGTAAAGTTGATTCCAGGAAACGCCTATATAGGGTGCAAACTCACGGCGTATTTCATAGCGCAGCCGGAGCCCCAGCTCTGTGTCAGTCAGTCCCCTGCCGCGACCCCGCGATTCATCATCCTGACTGTAGAAATTCACCTCATAGGATGGCTGGAGTATGAGCCGGTTAGTCAGTAAAACGTCGTATTCTCCTCCCAGACGAAGGGCTGCTTTTCCGCCATTACTGACAAAACCCGTAATTTCAGACTCAAAATTATAGAGTGCCAGCCCCTGAAAACCGACAGCAGCCCAGGTCCGGGCAGAAGCAGGTCTGAAATCCTGCCTGACACCCGCAACCAAATCCCACCATGGGCCAACCGCATGTCCCAGAGTAACTGCGCTTCAGCCGCCTCCGTTTCCCCATTGCTTCGTTCACCTTCACTCTTTAGCCAAATCCGATCTGTGTCGCCTCCAATCCAGCTGTTAACACTCCAGCTGAAATTGTTGGTGTTATCCGACCGTTGCCATTCCAGTTGATCCAGCAGAACCAGATAATTAATCGCACTGTCGTGAATCGCATGCCCTGTAAATTGCCGAATGCAGCCTTCCGGTCGGCATCGGTAACAGGCGGAATTGGCGTTCTGCTCTCAGTTACAATGGGCTCCATTGACGTCATCTCAGTGAAATTCTCATCTGCTGGCATCTGCATGGCAGACATGTCGTGCCCGGCGTGGGGATCTGCAGAGACGGAGCCCGCCGCAATAGAAAGCTGTGAGGTAAACAAACCGGCGACCAGAACAGGTATGGCCTTCAAATTTCTCTTCATTCGCATCATTCCTCCACCCGGACTTCACGAAACATTCCCATTTCCATGTGATAGAGCAAATGGCAGTGATACGCCCAGCGGCCAAGCGCATCTGCTGTCACTCTGTAACTGCGTTTTGTACCAGGGGGAACATCTATTGTGTGTTTACGAACCATGAAATTACCGTTTTCATCTTCCAGATCGCTCCACATACCATGCAGGTGAATGGGGTGAGTCATCATGGTATCGTTGATCAGCGTGATCCTGAGCCGCTCACCGTATTTCAGCAGCACCGGTGCGGCATCTGAAAACTTGATTCCGTTAAATGACCAGGCAAACTTTTCCATGTGGCCGGTTAAATGCAGTTCTATGGTACGGCCAGGTTCACGTCCGTCAGGATCCTCAAAGCGGCTTTTCAAATCCGCGTACGTGAGAACCTTTCTTCCGTTATTTCGAAGACCAATACCCGGATCATTTAATTTCGGAGAGACGCTCATCGCCTGCATATCAACCAGTGGGTTATCCGTTTCTGACGCAGGATGACTTTGCATACCCGGCATTCCGGCCATCCGGGAATGATCCATACCGGCCATGCTGCTGTGATCCATGGGCGCGGAGGATGTCCCGCTATCCGGAAGGTCAGCACCGTCCATAGACATCATCTCTCCGCTGTTATCCATGCCTCCCATCTGGCTGTGGTCCATTCCTGCCATATCATGTCCCATTCCCCCCATACCCATATCTTCCATGGTCAACAGAGGACGGGGATCGAGGGGGGGAACGGCAGCACTTAACCCTTCTCTCGTGGCCAGTGTCCCTCGAGCGTAACCGGTCCTGTCCATGGATTGTGCGAAGATGGTATAGGCCTCACCCTGAGGCTCCACAATGACATCATAGGTTTCGGCAACGGCAATCCTGAATTCGTCAACGGTAACCGGGTTTACATACTGGCCATCTGCAGCCACGACCGTCATTTTCAGCCCGGGGATACGGATATCGAAATAGGTCATTGCCGAGCCGTTGATAAACCGTAAGCGTATCTTTTCACCGGGACGGAACAGTCCGGTCCAGTTTTTCAGCGGGGCCTGCCCGTTCATGAGATAGGTGTAGGTGTAGCCACTGACATCCGCGAGGTCAGTCGGATTCATTTTCATTTCAGCCCACATTTTCCGATCGGCAATGGTGGCTGACAGCCCCCTGGTATTCACGTCGCGGAAAAAAGAGCCAACGGTTGGTTTATTGAAATTGTAGTAATCCGACTGTTTTTTTAATTTTTTCAGCAGGCTGTGAGGATTTTCATCGGTCCAGTCAGACAACATGACCACATGCTCACGATCGTAAGCAAACGGTTCTGGCTCCCTGGCATCGATGATAATGGCACCGTATACCCCTCCTGTTCCTGCAGACCGGAATGGCTGTGGTACCAGTAAGTCCCGTTCTGCTTAACCTTAAAGGTGTAAACGTAGGTATCATCAGGCTCTATGCCCATAAAACTCAGCCCCGGAACACCATCCATATTGGCCGGAAGAATAATGCCGTGCCAGTGAATGGACGTCTGTTCATTAAGACGGTTTTTGACCTTCAGGGTAATGGTGTCACCTTCTTTCCAGCGAAGAACGGGCCCCGGCAGGCCTCCATTGATTGTTTTGGCCTGACGCTCACTGCCCGTGATATTGACGGCCGTTTCACCAATGGTCAGGTCAAACTGAGTACCCTGCAGGGATGCGGCAACTGGCAGGCTCAGACTGGAACGCGCATTGAAACTCCATACGCCAAGACTTCCGGCTACGCCAGAGAAGGTTAACCCCTTCAGGAAAGTTCGTCGAGACGTTTTCAACAGCATGCGCATTCCCTTATTTAAAGTATGGTTACTGACAGAATTCGAGAACCGATTTAAATTAAATTACTGGTTCATCCACTTACAATGAAATGAATCTAGCACACCTTAAGAAACAAATTCATTACAATCGTGTAATGTACGTGGCTGTATTACATTTACGTCATCTTCCCCACAGGTTGATTTTTTTATATATGATCATAAGGACATCTTTTATGTACCTCAGAAGGTAATTACACATGAATATATTAATCACGACCACTGCGTTTACAGCTTTATTTTGTGGGGCAGCTTTTGCTCAGTCCAGTGATATTGCCCATGAAGCACATCGATTTGTTAATAATGCCTCAGCCGTCAGTCATGTGAACTCCTCGACGCATGAAAACTTACCGGACAGGGTTAATAAAAACAACACGCCCTCATTCTCTGAAATGAATGAACATGAAAGGGCCATTGTTGCTCATTCATTTATGAACAACAGCGCGTCCTATGCGCATCAGAAAATGATTGAGGAACATAAAAAAATGCTGTCCGGCAGTGATGCAAATTCAAAGACCTCGTCTTCTTCTTTTAACGAACTGAATGCCGGAGAAAAAGCCGCTCTCGTGCATGAGCAGGTCAATAATGCCGGTGCGGAAGCACATCAGACGCAGGCAAGAAAGCTTCGCGGGCTGTATTCGACCAGGTGCAGGCGGGTTAGTGCTTAGCGTCAGGTGCGCAGCAGGGCTTTACTGACGGGTTACGTAGCAGGACATGAGTCCCATATTGCTCTGCCGTAACCTGTTTCAGTCCCGTTAATCATCACCGTCGGGCTGGTCATACAGTTCCCAGAGCTTCAGGAGCAAACGGGAAACAAGATATGTTACAAAAATGACGACCATCAACGGTGCTCCCGATTAACTGACAGATGACACGCCTCCTGAAAACCCCTAGCATACGCCGCAGTGTTCATGCTAACGGCGAATTCCAGTAAATGTATTCTACCGATGTCGTAAAAGAAAATGCCTACCTTTCAGCCACCCGCTCGGGCTGGAATCGAACGAGATCGCTACTCTTCAGCGCTCCTTGCCTTCCCGGTTTAATCTGCGGCATTTGAAAAAAAATGAATCATTAAAACTCGTACTGCAAAAGAAAGCGGGAAAATCACGTGTCGTGGCCTATAAATTTACGTCCGGTTCATTTAATTACACGGCGTATCGTATATCAGATAAAAAGTTCTATAACCTTTCCGATACTTCCGGAAAAGGCAGTCTCGATTATCCGTTACCGGCCACAGCAAGACTCAGTTCGCCTTTCAATCCTGCAAGACTTAACCCGGTATCGGGAAAAGTGAGTCCCCATAATGGCATTGATTATTCCATGCCCATGAACACGAAAATAGTCAGCGTCATCGACGGAAAAATCACCCGGGCCGAATACAACAGTACCATGGGATATTTTGTTGAAGTAACGGGAAAAGCCGGTGTTAAAACTCGCTATCTCCACCTCAATAAAATACTCGTTACTAAAGGGGCCAGGGTTACCCGGGGAGACGCTATTGCGTTATCCGGTAACAGCGGACGTTCATCCGGTCCTCATCTGCATTACGAGCTGGTCATCAATAACAATCCTGTTAACTCACTGGCGTTCCGGGCAGCGGCACCCGCTGATAACAAACTTGAACAGCATGCCTTTGCGCATGCCAGAGACTACGAACGATACCTGGACTGATAACGGGGCCGCGACGCGGCCCCGTCTGCCGGATTAATTTTTTTTATCGTTTTCACTTCCTTGATGTTGATGATCTCCATGCCCTCCGTGGCCGTGGAAAAGATGCATTAGCGGGCAGACCAGCAATAACAGATATGGCCAGTAACCTGCCACATGTGACCAGTGTTCGCGCAGGAGGGCAAATGCCGCAATCGCGGCGACAGCAATAAGCGCATAGGTGGTACTTTTCATACCGGACTCCTTCTGTTAGTAACAGACCCTTCATTCAGGGTTATTTCCCGAGCCTGACACTTTTCAGACGCAACGCATTTGCAATGACGCTAACGGAGGAAAGGGCCATAGCCGCCGCCGCAATAACTGGCGACAGCAGTATTCCATACACAGGATAAAGCAGACCTGCAGCTACAGGCACCCCAAGAGCATTGTAGATAAACGCAAAAAACAGATTCTGCCGGATATTTTTCATGGTGATTTCTGACAGATGACGGGCCCTGTTCAGTATCATCAAGTCGCCTTTGAGAAGGGTGACTCCGGCACTTTCAATTGCCACATCTGTACCCGTTCCCATGGCTATACCCACGTCAGCCGCTGCCAGCGCCGGGGCATCATTCACACCGTCTCCGGCCATCGCAACCACATGGCCAGACGCTTTCAGTCGGGTTATCACTGCTTTTTTGCCATCCGGCAGAATCCCGGCTTCAACCTCATCTATTCCCAGTTTCCGTGCGACTGCTTCAGCAGTAAGCTGGTTATCCCCGGTGAGCATAACAATGCGGATCCCCGCCTGACGCAAAGCTTTAAGCGCATCCGGCGTGGTTGCTTTCACGGGATCCGAGATAGCTATCAGGCCTGCAAGGTTCCCGTCTGTGGCCACATAGATAACGGTAGCGCCTTCCATCCGCAACGTATCCGCAACGGCCTTTTGATTATCAATAACGATACTGTTTTCCTGCATAGCCAGTTCATTACCAATAACAACCCGTTGACCTTCGACATCGCCTGAGACACCTTTCCCCGACGGGGCATTGAAATTACTGACGGCAGGTATCACGATCCCCTTTTCATGCGCGGCTCTGACAACAGCCATACCCAACGGATGCTGCGAACCTTTTTCCACTGCAGCTGTTACACGTAAAAGAGATATTTCCCCACCCGGACTGAGACTGATAATCCCTGTCACCGTAGGCGAACCTTCCGTGAGCGTGCCTGTTTTGTCGACAACCAGCGTGTCCACTTTTTCAAGACGCTCAAGGGCTTCGGCATTCTTGATTAACACCCCGGCCTGGGCGCCTTTGCCCACCCCCACCATTATCGACATCGGCGTGGCCAGTCCCAGCGCGCAGGGACAGGCAATAATCAGGACCGACACAGCCGCAATGAGACCGTGCGCCATCCTGGGCTCGGGCCCCCAGACAGACCAGATCAAGAAAGCAACAACCGCGATAAGTATCACCAGAGGAACAAACCAGCCTGAAACGCTGTCTGCCATTCTCTGGATGGGGGCACGCGAACGCTGTGCATCAGCGACCATCTGAACAATTCGTGAGAGCATCGTTTCATCACCGACTTTCTCTGCACGGATGATAAGACTACCTGTCTGATTAATCGTCCCCCAATGACAGGGTCACCCTTCGTTTTGGTAACCGGCATAGACTCCCCGGTCACCATCGATTCATCAACGGTTGTTTTGCCTTCGATCACGATACCGTCGACCGGAATACTCTCTCCAGGTCTGATGCGGAGCTTATCGCCAGGCAGGACATCTTCCGCATTAATATCCGTTTCATGACCGTCATGATCCAGCCGTCTGGCGGTTTTGGGGGCAAGGTTCAGAAGCGCAGTAATGGCGCCTGAGGTTTGTTCCCGTGCCCGCAGCTCAAGAACCTGTCCCAGCAGAACAAGCACCGTAATAACTGCTGCGGCTTCAAAATAAACGGCCACCAGGCCATCCATGTTTCTGAACGATGCAGGAAACCAGGAGGGGAAGACGGTTGCAATGACGCTGTAAACCCAGGCTACGCCGGTCCCCATTGCAACAAGGGTAAACATATTCAGGGAGCGGTTACGTAACGACATTCCGGCCCGGGCGAAGAATGGCCAGCCACACCACAACACGACAGGGGAGGCCAGAAGCAACTGCAGCCATGTGTTGTACTGTGGCGGTACTGTATTCCTCAAGTCGGGAAACAGATGAGATCCCATTTCGAGTACCAGAACCGGAAACGCCAGCAACAACCCCAGCCAGAAGCGTCTTGTCATGTCGTGAAGTTCATCACTCGGCCCCGTGGATGCCGTAGCTACGAGCGGCTCCAGTGCCATTCCACAGACAGGACAGCTTCCGGGACCACTGCGGCGTATCTCCGGGTGCATCGGACATGTCCACACACCTTCAGAATTCTCTTTTTCCGCCTGGTTGTGAGGCTGTTTTATCTGATCAGGGCTGACTTCGTGATGATCGTGGTGATGGTGATGGGAATGTTCACTGGCATCTTCGGTAAGATAACGATCGGGATGGGCTTTAAATTTACTCTCACAGCTGGCGGAGCAGAAATAAAGTTGGTGGTCCTGGTATCGAATGCTGCTGTGCGCCCTGTCGGGCAGGATGGCCATCCCGCACACGGGATCTCTCACCTTATGCAATACGTGGCCCTCGTCCGGGGATAATGTCTGCTCAGAAGCAGTCTGGTTGTTGTGTTGCACTGCATTGTCATTTTTCACAGTAACTCTCCTTATGCATACCGAAGCATCTTCTGTCTTCAGGGTATGTCATGGATGCGATTACCACGAATATCGCCGGCACAGGAGTGCCTGCTACCGGCGTCCCGTTATCAGCCGTTCCGCTGACTATTCGATTCGCTGGAAGACTTTTTTACTTCCATCCGGTGAGAATGCGATAACATCGTAAGCCTCTTTTCGGGCTCCCATCTCCATTCCAGGACTTCCTGCTGGCATACCGGGGGTGGCGAGACCGTATATACCCGAACCAGACTGCATTGCCTTATGTATCGTTGTCGCAGGCACATGGCCTTCAATGATCAAATTACCGGCAACCGCGGTATGACAACTTCGTAGTCCTGCAGGAATAGCATGCTTTTCTTTCAGGGCTGACAGCGCCTGATCATTCATGACGTGAGTTCGTACTTCAAACCCGTCTTTTTCCATCGCTTTGCCCCACAGGGAACAACAGCCACAGTTTTCAGATTTGTACATATCAATCACTTTTTCACTCGCCATCGCGGGTAGTGAAAGGCCGAGAGCCAGCGCCATTAGAACCACTTTTTTCATACTCACCTCTGTATATTATCGATATAAACCCTGACGTCAGGGTGAATCAGTAAAGAAGGACACCCACAGGGGTGCCCTTTCAGGTTCAGGACACGCTTTTTTTATGTCTGCGCAGCCAGATTAATTTGTAGGCGGCAGGAATAATGAACAGGGACAGCAGCGGAGCCGTGATCATCCCACCAATCATGGGTGCCGCGATACGGCTCATGACTTCTGAACCTGCACCGGTTCCCCAGAGTATTGGCAGCAGACCCGCAATGATCACCGCCACGGTCATGGCTTTCGGCCGGACACGCAGTACGGCACCATGATAGAGGGCTTCATCAAGGCCTTCCGGTGTGAACGTCTCTTTACGGGACAATTCCGGGTGCGCTTCAATGGCATGACGCAGATACATCAGCATGACCACGCCAAACTCTGCTGCCACCCCGGCCAGGGCGATAAACCCGGTTCCGGTCGCCACTGACATATGGAAGCCCTGCCAGTACAGGAACCATATCCCGCCAACCAGGGCAAACGGCAGGCTCATCAGAATAAGTAAGGCCTCATCAGCCCGGCGGAATGCCAGATATAACAGGATGAAGATGATCATCACCGTCATCGGTACCATCAGTTTTAATTTCTTATTGGCGTGCTCGAGTAATTCAAACTGTCCTGAGAATGCCACACTGGTCCCCGGTCTCAGTTTCACTTTCTCACTGATGGCCGTCTTAATATCGTTCACCACCGACACCATGTCCCTGCCGCGGGCATCAACATAAATCCAGCTGGCTGGCCGGGCATTTTCGGTTTTCAGCATGGTTGGTCCGGAAACGACCTTAATATCGGCAACATCGCCCAGCGTAATTTGCTGCTTCATTGGGGTCAGGATTGGCATCTCTCTCAACGCCTGCGGACTGTTACGGTAATCCTGCGGATAGCGAATGTTAATAGGGTACCGGGCCACGCCTTCAACCGTCTCACCCACCATAGCCCCACCGATTGCTGAAGAGACGAACAGCTGGACGTCGCCCACAGTCATCCCGTACCGGGAAGCTTTCTCCCGGTTGATATCGATATCGATGTAGCGCCCGCCCTCAAGTCGCTCAGCCAGGACAGACACCACGCCAGGCACGGTTTTGGCTACCGCCTCGATACTCTGCGCCGTCGCGTCGATATCGGACAGAACAGTCCCGGACACTTTGATACCTATCGGGCTTTTGATCCCGGTTGAGAGCATATCAATACGGTTACGGATAGGCGGCACCCAGAGGTTTGCCAGACCCGGTAAACGGACTGTCCTGTCGAGTTCATCAATAATCTTGTCAATTGTCATGCCGGGACGCCACTGATCCTCAGGTTTGAGCTGGATCGTGGTTTCCACCATTTCGAGCGGCGCGGAATCCGTTGCGGTCTCTGCTTTACCGGTCTTGCCAAATACAGAAGCCACTTCAGGAACGCTTTTGATTAACTTGTCTGTTGTCTGCAGGAGCGCTGCAGCTTCTGCCGGAGAGACGCCAGGCAAGGTCGACGGCATATACAGCAGATCGCCCTCGTTAATCTTCGGCAGAAATTCACCGCCCACCTGACTCAGTGGCCAGATAACCGTGAAAATGGACAAGGCCGCAACCAGCAGGGTTGTTTTTGGCCAGTGGAGGACCCGCAGCAGCAAAGGATGATACGCTTTGATCAGCACCCGGTTCAGGGGGTTACTTGTCTCGGCAGGAATTTTCCCCGGATCCAGAATCCCATCAGAATAGGAATGACGATGATGGCCAGTGCGGCCGCTCCCGCCATGGAGTACGTTTTCGTGAATGCCAGCGGGCCAAACAGACGACCTTCCTGCCCTTCCAGGGTAAAGATAGGAATAAAGGACAGGGTGATGATCAGCAGGCTAATGAACAACGCGGGTCCCACTTCCACGGAGGCGTCGGTAATCACCTTCCAGCGGGTGGCGTTGTCAATCTGCTCACCCGGATGCTGATGATCCCACTCCTCAAGCCGTTTGTGCGCATTTTCAATCATCACAATGGCGGCATCCACCATCGCACCGACGGCAATCGCTATCCCTCCCAGCGACATGATATTGGCGTTCAGTCCCTGGAAGTGCATGACGATAAAGGCGATACACAGGCCAAGTGGCAGAGAAATAATCGCCACCAGGGCAGAACGGACATGCCAGAGGAACAGTGCGCAAACGACAGCAACAACGATAAACTCTTCAAGAAGCTTGTAACTGAGGTTATCAATCGCCCGGTCGATTAACTGGCTGCGATCGTAGGTGGTCACGATTTCAACGCCTTCCGGCAGGCTGGCCTTCAGCGTCTCCAGTTTATCCCTCACTGCCGTGATAACGTCGCGCGCATTTTTACCCGACCGCAGGATCACCACGCCGCCAGCGACTTCTCCCTGGCCGTTCAGCTCGGCAATACCACGCCTCATTTCGGGCCCGGTCTGCACGCGGGCAACATCCCGCAGATAAACCGGCACGCCGTTCTCACCTGTTTTCAGGACGATGTTATTAAAATCATCAATGCTCTGAAGATAACCGCTGGCACGGACCATATACTCCGCTTCGGCCATTTCAACGGATGAGCCACCGGCCTCCTGGTTAGACGATTCAAGTGCCTGTTTCACTTCGGGCAGGCTGATACCGTACTGGGACAGTTTTACCGGATTGACCTGAATCTGGTACTGTTTCACCACGCCGCCAACCGAAGCGACCTCAGCCACGTTCGGGATGGTTTTCAGCTCAAATTTCAGGAACCAGTCCTGCAGAGAGCGCAGTTCTGAAAGGTCGTGTTTTCCGTTGCGATCGACAAGGGCATATTCAAAAATCCAGCCCACACCCGTGGCATCAGGACCGATTTCAGAACTCACACCGGCAGGCAGTTTTCCCTGAACCTGATTCAGATATTCCAGCACGCGGGAACGGGCCCAGTACAGATCGGTGCCGTCTTCAAAAATGACATACACATACGAATCCCCGAACTGTGAAAAACCACGCACGGTTTTTGCGCCAGGTACGGACAGCATGGTGGTGGTAAGTGGATAGGTGACCTGGTTTTCTACAATCTGCGGGGCCTGTCCGGGATAGCTGGTTTTAATAATGACCTGCACATCTGACAGGTCAGGCAGCGCATCGACCGGCGTGTTAATTATCGTCCATGTGCCCCAGATGCTGAGAAACAGTGCGCCCATCATGACCAGGAAACGGTTGGCGACAGAGCGCCGGATAATCCATTCAATCATCGTCGTCTCCTCAGTGCCCTGAATGCATATTTACAGGCTGGTCAGACATTGCTGGCATACTGCTTTCTGTTTTTTCAGGGTGGCGCATACGTTCCAGCGCGCCCGTAATATTGGCTTCGGAGTCAATGAGGAACAGGCCACTGACCACCACGGTATCGCCTTCATTCAGGCCGGAACCGATGCCGGACTGTTGCTGTGATTCATGCAGAACGTGGATCTGTTTCGGCACAAACTTGCCTTCATCATCAACAGTAATCACGCGCTGTTCTTTGCCGGTATCGATAACGGCCTGGCTTGGTATCAGCAGCATCTCCTGGCTCCTGGTATTCAGTTTCAGATAGGCATTCATGCCCGGCTTGAGAAACTCATCCTTATTAGAAACCTGGAGACGGACCTGAAGCGTACGGGTTGTCTGATCCACGCTGGGAAGAATGTTCCATTTTTCGACATGGAATGTTTTATCCGGATAAGCCGGTACCGAAATTTCAAACTGCGACGTATCTTTCAGCAAATAGGCGATAGATTCTGGCACTGCAGCGCTGATCCAGACCGGGTCCATTCCCTGAATCTGAGCCACCACCTTATCTTTCGAAATATTCATGCCGGTGCGCAGGTCAAACGCAGTAATGACACCATCAATAGGTGCTTTAATGGTAAAACGGGTCTGGATTGTGCGGGTTGAACGCAGCCTTTGAATATCCTCTTCCGGCATACCAGCCAGACGAAGTCGCTCCAGAACCCCTTTTATCTGGGTTGGCGTACCGCCTGTACCGGATAACAGCAGGAACTCACTTTGTGCCTCAACCCATTCAGGAATGGTGATATCGATAAGCGGAGTGCCTTTCTTCACATGATCGCCAATCGTCAGGGGATACACTTTTTCGACGAAACCGTCAGAGCGCGCCTGCACAATGACAAACTGATACTCGTTGTAACTGACATTAGCCGGGATTGTCTGAGAATAATTCAGCATTCCTCGCGTGACTTTTTGCGTTTTTAATCCCAGATTCTGAACCTGCGTTGGATCGATACGGATCCCGCCACTGCTTTTATCGCCGCTTTCATCAGCATATTTTGGCACCAGGTCCATATCCATAAAGGGCGATTTTCCGGGTTTATCAAATTTGGTATCCGGTTTCATCGGGTCATACCAGAAAAGCACCTTTCGTTCCGGTGCCTTTTGTTCGGTTTGTACTGTTTTTTGTGATGAGTTTACATACTGCCAGGCAGTAACCGATATCAGCCCCCTGCTATGAGGCTGCTGATAATTATTGCAGCATATTTTATCTTTAAAGAAGCCATACAATTTCTCGCTGAAAAATCAAAACACCTGGCATATGCGCCCGATCATTCATTCACAGTAATCCCTTAATGAATGTTCAGGCGCACTGGATGTATTCGCTCCGGACTGATAATCAGGATTGCGTAACGTTAATGCTTTTGAGTAAGGAGATATTGCCCTGCTGAATAAACGAGAAATCGACATGGTTGCCGGTTTTCAGGGCATTAATAGCGTCAATAGCGTCGTCTGCATTAACAAAAGTGAAGCGCATGGTCATTGCAGGCCAGCCCACCGCAGGGATTGCTTCGTGCGAAATGGTGATTTTTTTACTATTCATATCAATGGCTTTAACGACACCGGAGCCCCTGATAACCTGCTGTACCGAAGCGTCACTGGCAGCATTCATATCGCCATGCTGATGTGTTTCAGCATGAAGACCGGCAGAAAACATGACAGAGAAGGCACCAAATAAAACGGCTTTAAGTGAATTACGCATTTTTAATTTCCTGATTAATTGAATAAATTTACTCTACCCAACCGCCACCCAGCGCGGTAAACAGATTAATTTCGTTAACCTGTCGGGAATAGGTAAGATCGAGAATGGTTTGCTGCGTCGCGAAGAGGGAACGTTCTGCATCCAGCACTTCGATGTAACTGACAGCACCACTTGCATACAATCCTCTGGCACGCTGGAGAGTTATCTGAAGTGAATCAAGATAACGCTGCTGTGACTCAAGTTGCTGGCTAAGGCTGTCGCGCAGCGCAAGCGTGTCGGAAACATCCTTAAAGGCTGACTGAATTTTTTGTTCGTAATTAACCACCGACTGTTGCTGGCGAATTTCAGCCAGCTTCAGATTGGCTTTATTCCTGCCAGCATTAAAAATAGGAATTTCAATTTTAGGGATAAAATTCCACATTCCACTTCCTGACGTAAACAGGCTTGACAGCTCCGTACTGCTTGCGGAAAGACCACTGGTCAGGGTAATGGAGGGGAAAAAGGCCGCTCGCGCTGCGCCAATATTGGCATCAGCCGCTTTCAGCTGATATTCCGCTTCCATAATATCCGGTCGCTGCAGCAAAATTTGTGAAGACAGATTTGGTGGCAATTTTACTGGTGCGATCTCCCCGCCTTTCATCCCTTTTTCTGACGGAAGTGCGCGGTACGTTCCCAGCACCAGTTGCAGGGCATTGTTTGCCTGAGCCAGATCGCCTTCTCGTTTGGCTATTTCGGCGCGGGTACTTTCGATTTGTCCTCTCGCCTGTTCAAGTGCCAGAACGTTCGTACTCCCGGTCACGAGCTGTTGCTCAACGAAAGCATAGGACTGTTCATAATTTTTCAGCGTTTCCCGCGCAATACGGAGTTGTTCGTACGCCAGTTGCTGGCTGAAATAGCTCTGTGAAACGCTGGAGACCAGCAGGATGTGTACGGCCCGACGGGCTTCTTCGCTGGCAAAGTAGTTCTGGCGATCAGCCTCACTCATGTTCTTAAGTTTGCCAAAAAAATCGAGCTCATAGCTGAGCTCCAGACCCGCGTCGTACTCCTGCGTGGTCGGCTTGTCACCTTTCAGACCACCGCTGTATGTTATCCCGGATGAGGCATTCAGCTGGGGATAACGATCTGCATCCGTGACGTTGAACTGGGCCCGGGCCTCTTCAACCTTCAGGGCAGCCATTCTCAAATCACGGTTATTAGTCAGGGCTTCACCGATCAGCCTGCTGACCTGGGGATCGACAAAAAAGTTTCGCCAGCCCGTATCCTGATAGCTGTTTACCGCAGGCGTCAGACTGTTTTTAGACAATGAAAACTGCTGGGGAACCGGAGCTGGCGGACGCTGATATTCAGGTGCCAGAGAAACACAACCAGCCAGGATGAATATGGTACTGATGCTGAGTAATTTTAATTTGAACATAACGCTTCTCGTCCAGGCAGACCTGGTAAATGGTTCAAATGAAGTCCAGAGTATTGATAGGGGTACTTTACCTAACGCTCTCTGTTTGCCGGGTGACAGGATAATGACAATGTTGTCATTTTTGCTGTAATCCGTTGATAACGATCGTGGGCGCAATAGAATGACATTAGCAGCCAGCCGGGGAGCAAGATGAAAATATTGATCGTCGAAGACGAAATTAAAACAGGTGAATATCTCAGCAAAGGGCTGACAGAGGCAGGGTTCGTCGTGGATCACGCTGATAATGGTCTTACCGGATATCATCTCGCCATGACAGCCGAGTATGATTTAGTCATTCTGGATATCATGCTACCTGATGTGAACGGCTGGGATATCATCCGCATGCTGCGCACTGCCGGAAAGGGTATGCCGGTCTTACTGCTGACGGCCCTCGGCACGATCGAACACAGGGTCAAAGGACTGGAACTGGGTGCGGACGATTATCTGGTTAAACCCTTTGCGTTTGCCGAACTGCTCGCCCGGGTGAGAACCCTTCTGAGGCGGGGAAACACGATGATCACGGAAAGCCAGTTTAGGGTGGCTGATCTCTCGATGGATCTCGTATCCAGAAAAGTCAGTCGCGCCGGAAACCGCATTGTGCTCACCAGTAAAGAGTTCAGCCTGCTGGAATTCTTCATTCGCCATCAGGGCGAGGTTCTTCCCCGCTCCCTGATTGCCTCTCAGGTCTGGGACATGAATTTTGACAGCGACACTAACGCGATTGATGTCGCCGTAAAGCGACTCCGCGCTAAAATAGACAACGATTACGGGACAAAGCTGATCCAGACTGTCCGGGGCGTGGGCTATATACTGGAGGCCCCGGATGCATAGCAAACCTTCCAGGCGCCCTTTCTCACTCGCCCTGCGGCTGACCTTTTTTATCAGCCTGTCCACGATACTGGCTTTTATCGCCTTCACCTGGTTTATGCTGCATTCTGTTGAAAATCATTTTGCCGAGCAGGATGTCAGCGATCTTCAACAAATCAGCACCACACTGAACCGTATACTGCAGTCCCCGGTGGATCCGGATGATAAAAAAATAAGCAAAATAAAGGAATCAATTGCCAGCTACCGCAACGTTGCCCTTTTGCTCCTCAATCCCAGGGGTGAAGTGCTCTTTAGCTCAGCTCAGGGGGCGGCACTACGCCCGGCAGTGAATTCAGCAGATTTTAGCGAGCACAGCCGCGCACGGGATGTCTTTCTCTGGACGGTGGAGGATCCTGCGGGACCGATGGATACCGGGTCCGAAATGAAGATGGAAACATACAGGATTATCGCCTCCTCTGGTCAGGCGATATTTCAGGGCAAACAGCAGAACTATGTCATGCTGACTGGCCTATCCATTAATTTCCATCTCCATTACCTCGATGCGCTGAAAAAGAACCTGATTGCGATTGCCGTCGTGATAAGCCTGTTGATTGTTCTGATCATTCGAATCGCTGTCCGTCAGGGGCACCTGCCCCTTCGTAATGTCAGCAATGCCATTAAAAACATCACCTCCGAGAATCTTGATGCGCGACTGGAACCGACACGCGTTCCCATTGAGCTGGAGCAACTGGTTATCTCGTTCAATCATATGATTGGAAAGATTGAGGATGTCTTTACCCGCCAGGCCAATTTCTCTGCCGATATCGCGCATGAGATCAGAACGCCCATCACCAATCTGGTGACGCAGACTGAAATCGCACTGAGTCAGGATCGAACACAGAGGGAACTTGAGGATGTCCTCTATTCCAGTCTTGAAGAGTATAACCGGATGACCAAAATGGTCAGCGATATGCTGTTCCTGGCACAGGCAGATAATAATCAGCTGATACCTGACAGGGTCATGTTTGACCTCAGAGCGGAAGTCATGAAAGTCTTCGAGTTTTTCGAAGCCTGGGCCGAAGAACGCAATATCACGCTCAAATTTAACGGGATGCCCTGCCTGGTTGAGGGAGATCCACAAATGTTCAGAAGGGCGATCAATAATCTGTTATCCAATGCCCTGCGTTATACCCCGGAGGGACAGGCAATCACCGTCTCAATAAGAGAGCAGGAGAGCTTTTTTGACCTTGTGATTGAAAATCCGGGGAAACCGATCCCTGAAGAACATTTATCAAGGCTGTTTGACCGTTTTTATCGGGTGGATCCATCCAGACAACGAAAAGGAGAAGGCAGCGGCATCGGCCTTGCGATTGTGAAGTCAATCGTGGAAGCACATCACGGAAGAGTGCAGGTGGAATCAGACGTACGCTCCACGCGTTTTATCTTATCCGTGCCCAGACTGGAGAAAATGATCCCGGAAACCCAATGCTGAAAATAAAGATGTAAATGACAAAGATGTCATTAGCCTGTCATGCAGCAAACAGAAGCCATTCGATATAATTAGTGCAACTTATCAGGAAGGCTGGATTGCTTCATCAATACCCGGCGTCAGAGTACGCCAGGAAATGAATATCCAGCCCTCTTCCGGAGAAATAAACGCTGCCGAACTTGTTTCAGTTATGGAACTGAAAACACCGGTTGTACTTCCCCGGACATCACTAATTCAGAAATGGAGAGTTATCATGAAAAATATCGTATTAGCATCTTTGCTGGGCTTTGGTTTAATTTCATCGGCCTGGGCCACTGAAACCGTGAATATCCATGATCGCGTCAACAATGCACAGGCTCCTGCTCACCAGATGCAGTCTGCTGCGGCTCCTGTCGGGATCCAGGGGACTGCTCCTCGTATGACCGGTATGGACCAGCATGAACAGGCCATTATTGCTCATGAAACCATGACGAACGGCTCGGCGGATGCGCACCAGAAAATGGCGGAAAGTCATCAGAAGATGATGGGAACTGGCACCGTTAACGCTTCCCGTCCGGCGACTTCGTTTGCGGCGATGAATGAACATGAAAGAGCAGCTGTTGCCCATGAATTTACGAATAACGGTCAGTCCGGCCCCATCAGGCTATGGCTGATGCACACCGCCGCATGATCAATGCAGGCTGAATGCGACGGTAGTATCCGTGCTGTTACCCTTTCCCTGATAGATTTTCCTGAAACAACGTTGCTACATTTTTGCCCCCGTCAGGGGCTTTTTTGTCTGACTCAGCTAAACTTATCCGGTAACCATCTGAAAGGGTTTATTATATGAAAATCAAAAACACCCTTTTTGTAATATTAATGTTATCCCTGCCAGCCATTTCTGCTGAACATTCGGAAATGAAAATGTCAGATATGCACTCATCGGCATCATCACAGGAATATATGGCTGGCATGAAAAATATGCATGAAAAAATGATGGCCACCGTTAATGAATCCAATCCCGATAAGGCCTTTGCAAAAGGTATGATCGCACACCATGAAGGGGCAATCGCAATGGCTGAGACCGAGCTCAAATACGGAAAAGATCCCGAAATGAGAAAGCTTGCGCAGGACATCATTAAAGCTCAAAAAGGTGAAATTGAGCAGATGAATAAATGGCTTGACAGTCATAAATAATGAACACTGGAGTGTTGTCTTGCGCACCCTCTTAGGGTACCCCGGACACGAAAATATATAGCACTTAACTAATTAAAAACCCGAATAATTTCGGGTTTTTAATGTAACTTTCTTTTCTGAACGGAAATAATAGTCATACAATTTAATTTTCTTGTAATTACTCCTACTTTTAATCAGGTACTGGACGATGGATAACGACTCCCGCCTGAGAGGGAAAATCCGTCTGGTTACCTGGCGCTATACTTAACCGATTGATCGACATGCCATGCTGGTAAAATATTAAAATCCTCCCCATAAATCTGAACCACATGACAGGATTGATAGTCAGGCAGTATTTCACATTCATTGCTAAAAAATAAAAATAAGCATGCATCTTCTCGAAGATTAATTACCTTCCATCTTGTAAAAAAGAATCAAATCCTCTAATAATATCTCGATTCCCGCTTTTTTTAATATATCTTTCCGCTCGGCATATATTTTCCTCAACATATCTTCAAACCCTTGCCAAGATGAATTTGTTTATGGCAGTTGCAACATAGTGATATGATATTCTCTTCCACATCCAGTGAATTCTCAAAATAGTCTTGCTTTGACATCGGGACAATGTGATGAGGTTCTGTGTAATTTAGAGGAGAGTTTCGCCTTCTGAACGTTGGATGGTCGCAATTA
The DNA here is from genome assembly GCF_021184225.1 of Klebsiella sp. KPN54798. Taxonomy (NCBI): domain Bacteria; kingdom Pseudomonadati; phylum Pseudomonadota; class Gammaproteobacteria; order Enterobacterales; family Enterobacteriaceae; genus Klebsiella; species Klebsiella sp. KPN54798. Next base: position 197,980 of record NZ_CP089235.1, read on the forward strand.
ATTTCACATTTATAATCAGCTTTGTTAAGCGCATTTTTTGAAACAGATTTACTTCTTGGGTATGAGAGTCCATTTTTGACTTCTATTGCAGCTTTCTTAGGTTTCGCTTTTTCGCTATACTCAAATGTCTGAGTAACGTCAAAGTGATTACTTTCTTCTAGAGCAGTGATCAAATCATTATCTGAGTAAAAATCAATGCTTGAGCTTTCGTTCGTACTAAAAAAATCTAGTTCTTTTATTGCCTGAACAAGTTCTTCACGGATAGTCCATAAATTTCGCTTTGGGTTTCCTTTAATTTCTCTACTTTTCATGACTGTAATGAATTTTGTCCCGGAAGCAATCTTTCCGACTCCTTTAACCTCGAATCGGCCAAGCTGCTTCTGAACTCTTCCACCCAACCCATTGATTACACCATTAGCACTCATACTGTGCAGGTCGTACTTCTTGCCGATATCGAAACATGTACAGGAATGGTCTGGCTCAATGAACCATTTTTTTAACGCTGCAATACTTTTGTCATCAAAAACTTTTTTATCCCTTAATAAAATCTTCCATTCTTCAACGCTAATATCTATATCACAGACGTATTCACCATCAATTACTTCACATATTTTTTCAATCATGTCCATAACTCTCTTGTAACACAGGCTTTGTAATAATGTAAAATCCGTTACACGGCGTTGTATGTAATGTCATTGTCTCTTGGACTCCTACAGTCCAAAACAACTTTGTGTTTTGTTGTCCAAAAACTTTTTGTTGCCGTGAGTTCTCACTGAGATAAATCTCGCCTTGAGCGTATCACATCTGCAGACTTCCTCTCAACCTTATGGACTTAACCCGGTCATTCTTCACGACAAAGAAAGTACGGCATTTTACATGACGAAGAGACGGTCTCAGCTTCACATGACCGGATAACGTTTTTAATGTACTTCATTATTACGGCACGGGTGTTCAACGAGTATTTTTAAATATTAATCATTTTGTTTAACGGGTGGATACCTACAAATTTTAACATTTACTAATCAAGATAGCAGTTATACGTACTTTCCCGGCAAAAATCCTGAGGTTTACAGATTCCCTCACCGTAACAGACCCGGTCATTCCCCTGGTCCTCCGGAGAGTCTGGTACGAGTGATAAACGTGAATTCCTGTACCTGAAGTTCAGCCGCTGGCAGATAAGTCGTGAACTATAATTACACTCAGTCAGATCCAAACACCTTTTCATCTGCATATATACTTTGTACATACCAGGAGATTACATGCAGGCACCCGGTATACCGGAGAATGAAGAACAGAGGCTGAAGTCCCTGTATATTACCGGCCTTCTTGATACCCGTGACGATGAGCGTTTTGAACGCCTGACGCGGCTGGCCCGCAAAGCCTTTCAGGTCCCGGTGGCCCTGATAAGCCTGCTGGATCGCGAGCGCCAGTGGCTCCTCGCCTGCCAGGGCGTCGGCGTGCGCGAAACTCCACGTGATATTTCGTTCTGCGGGCACGCCATTCTGCAGGAAGGGCCTTTTATCATTCACGATGCGGCTGCCGATGCGCGATTTCACGATAATCCCCTGGTTACCGGTGAGCCACACATCCGGTTCTACGCCGGCCAGCCGGTGAGCCTGCCGGACGGCACGGTGGCCGGCACGCTGTGCCTGATCCACACCGTTCCCCGCGCCTTCACGGATGAGGACATTGCGTCCCTCCGGGACCTGGCCTGTATCGTGGAGGACGAATTCGAGGCCATCAGCATGGCCATGACGGACAGCCTGACGGGCATTCCCAACCGGCGCGGGTTTTACCGCGCCGGCGAAAAACTCTTCCGCGCAATGAACCGGCAGGATGCGTCGTTCAGCCTCATCTATTTCGATCTGGACAGGTTCAAACCGGTTAACGATCTCTGGGGACACGCGGAAGGTGACGAGGTGCTGAAGATCTTTGCCGGCTTTTTACATCAGCACCTTGAACCGGGTGAAATAGCAGGCCGCCTTGGCGGGGATGAGTTTGCCGCCCTGATCCGGCGAAACGGTAACACTCAGTCTTATCTGCACGCGCTGAGTGCCAGTCTCGATCATTACAATGACACCTCGGGCAAGCCCTACAACATCAATTATTCCTTTGGCGAACTGATCAATAACGCAGACCATTATACGACACTGGCGGAGATGATCGGTAAATGTGACGAAGTGATGTACCTGAAGAAAAAAAGAAAGACCCTGTCGCGGAAAACAGAACCGTGACGTTCTCCTTCCCGGCTGATCCCCTGACCCGGGGTTCAGCCGGACGGCATGAACAATATATTTAACCGCAGGACGCATAAAGTCATTTATATTTGCTCATGGTGCAATAGTCCACTCATCGCAACAATTACTCGTTTTTTGTGTCCATGCTGCAATAATTCCTCTTCTCCACTTCTGAGATCCGAAAAAAGGTAGTTCCGGATCTGCTTCAGCCCCGCCGACGCGCAGCGTCCAAAAAACACAAGATGTAGCGGTGTTCACAGCTGACAGTGACGCTATATGTTGTGTCTCTCCCCTGCCCTGCGACCGGCCTCTCACCACCCTAAAAGGACGCTTTGCTTATTCCCTGGCCGTGGTACACTTCCGGAAACTTCGCTAAATGTGAAAAGTCGGATCTGCCGGAAACGGTCATCCGATAATTTAATAGCGTGGTTATAATGCTGCTTATTATCAGCCTGAAAATAATGACAGCAGGTGAAATTCATTCGGGTGACAGACACAGGGTTGTGCGCAGACAGATCTGCCACCCGTCATAATTACTCTGAGTGACTATTTGAAAGGGATGCTTATGTGTAATTCATGTAGTTTTCAGGCTAATTATTTTCATTCTATTCACTGTATATACGACCACCTCGTAGCAACACATCCAGTTTTGTGGCTGCGTGATTCATCACGAAGATGGCCAGCAGGGTATATCTCACGAAATTTTTTGAATCCTGCCGGGGACGTTCTTGCTATCTGGAATGGAAAGGGAAAAGGCTGGCGGCTGCGTAAGTTAAAAAATGAGGCCAGGGATGAAGTACCAGATCCGACCCGGGAGGATTTTGTCGAGCTCTTGAATGAAATGGAAACCTTCCAGCCATTCTTGGCTATGGACGAGTGAATTAAAAAGGCTGGCGGGATTTCTCAACAATAAAGGGGCTATGGAAATCATGAAAGACATGATGATTGATATTGAAGCTGAACGATTTAATGAGTGGCTTGAGGAAAATTACCCGGATGTTGTCCCCGAATCTGAAGAATGGGAGCAGGCCGCGAACCTGTATTACTGGGAACAGGAGGCACTTGCTGATCAGGCTCAGTGGGATCATGAACACGGGCTCTTCGTGGTTTCCCTGAATGATGTTCACCAGCGTTACCGGCACGCAAGACAGGAGCTGAAGAAGCTATATGCCCTGCTCGACAGAGAGCTGCCTGAAATTGTGTACAGGATGTCTTTCGTTCATGCCGTAACAGTCATGGAGGCGTACCTGATGTACTGCGCCAAGGCCCTGCTGGAGCATGACTGGCCGCTCGAGAGATATTTTGAGGCGTATTATTTACCTTTTGCCAGGGCCAGCAAGAAAGAGAAGCTGGCTACCAGCAAGATGCCGCTTTCCAGGTTTCGCCCTGTTGCAAGGAATGTCGTTGCTCGTATGACTTTCCATAACGTTGAAACAATTGAGCGCTATTTCAGCGCCGTGCTGCACATCCCGCCGATCTGGCCGGTTAGGCCGCTGGGTATCATCGCAGACTGGAGAAACGACCTAGTGCACCGTAATGGTGTGGATGAGCATGATGTGCCAAGAGTGATATCAGCGCAGCAGTTACAGAATGCTCTGCAGAGAGTGTCTGACCTTATAGAGGCGGCACACCAGTCCCTGAGCCAAGAAGTAGACTATTTCGGAAACTGGCGTAGTGAGGAAAACCGGGAAATTATTGCTTCGGCGCTGAACATATCAACAGACAGCGATGTATCTCGATGACCGGGCTCGTTACCTTGGGACCGCAACCAGGAACTGCAGCGCAGCTGCCGGTGGCTATCGACTACCCTGCCGCCCTCGCCTTGCGCCAGATGGCGCTCGTGCAGGATGAACTCCCGAAATACCTGCTGGCGCCGGAAGTCAGCGCCCTGCTCCATTACGTGCCGGATCTTCACCGCAAGATGCTGCTGGCAACGCTGTGGAACACCGGCGCGCGCATTAATGAAGCGCTCGCGCTGACCCGGGGGGATTTTTCGCTGGCGCCGCCGTATCCGTTTGTGCAACTGGCCACGCTCAAACAACGTGCGGAGAAAGCGGCGAGAACGGCCGGGAGAGCGCCCGCCGGCAATCAAGTCCATCGTCTGGTTCCGCTCTCCGATCACCAGTACGTCAGCCAGCTGCAGATGATGGTGGCCACGCTGAAAATACCTTTGGAAAGACGAAACAAACGAACCGGCAGAACCGAAAAAGCGCGCATCTGGCAGATCACCGATCGGACCGTGCGCACCTGGTTTGCTGAGGCGGTCGAAGCCGCGGCCGCCGACGGTGTGACATTCTCAGTACCGGTGACACCCCACACGTTCAGGCACAGTTACGCCATGCATATGTTGTATGCCGGTATACCGCTGAAGGTGCTGCAGAGTCTCATGGGACACAAGTCGATAAGTTCGACGGAAGTCTATACGAAAGTGTTTGCGCTCGATGTAGCGGCACGCCACCGTGTTCAGTTCCAGATGCCGGGGACCGAGGCGGTGGCGATGCTGAAAGAACGGATTTAACGGCTACAGGCTGACGCGCAGCAGGCTTGTCCAACCCCTTGTCTGTCCAGAAGCGAGTTCTGAACAGACAAGGGGTTCAGAATGAAATGCCGGGTAGGTACTTTGCCTCATCCGGGCAGTAAACGCGTTCTCAGGAGGGATGAATCAGTGGCGTATCTGCGCCAGGTCTTCTTCCGTCAGACCGGTCATTTTCATGACGGTACTGCGGTCAATACCGCTGCTGAGCATGGTACGGGCAACTTCGAGCTTGCCTTCATTGCGGCCTTTTTCGATACCACGTTGTTCACCGAGCTGAATCCCCTTCTCGATGCCCTTCTGTTCAAGCTGTTGAGCGATGGTCATAAGTGCGTCCCCGTGTTGCGGCACACGCAGTGCCAGTTCGCGTACAAAGGCTTCGGCGTCGGCTGTTTCGCCTGCCTGCACGATATAGTGTACCAGCGATATGACCTGTGATGAAGACAGATATCCGGCCAGCAAAATGGGCGCCAGGCGGTCAACCAGTTCTGCCAGGTCACGCTGGTGAATATGTTTCTGCAGTAATGTCAGAGCGGCCATACTGCGGTGGTCGGCGATTTCATCATCCGGAATGACCGTAACGTCGACCAGCGGGAAAGCATTGCTGTAGAGACTTCCTGCCAGCGTGGGGTCGTCAAACTCATCCAGCCAGCGGGTGGAGTACGGATACGGGCTGCGCTTACCCGTATAGAACAGCACCGGTATCACCAGGGGCAGTTTTTTATGCCCTGCCTCCAGGTGGCGCTGCATGGCGGCCACGGCATAGCGTATCAGGCGAAAAGCCATATGTTTGTCGGGCGACGACTGGTGCTCAATAAGCACGTGAACGTAGCCGTCGCCGCCGGCGGTTTTCAGGCTATAGAGAACGTCGCTGAAATACTGGCGGAGGTCATCCTCAACAAACGAGCCGGATTCCAGCTTCAGCGTCGTGAGGTCACAGATGGCACGCAGTTCTGCCGGGAGGTGCAACTCCATAAAATCCCGGGCTATTTCCGGCTGCGTCAGGAACTGCCTGAATGTCGCATCGTGGGGTGTAGGCGTGGTGGTTTTCTTTTTCATCGGCCCATGCTCTGAAAATAACGTTGTCATAATATCACAGGCAAAAAATGCTAACATTCGCGTGGAGGGGACTTTCTGTTTCTTCCGGGGGGCAGTGCCGGGGTGGTTCTGTCCCCTATCCTCTTCCCTGGCATACCATTCACATTAAAGTTACAGACGTCTCTGAAGACATTTAAGTGGTCTTGCCGTTTATGGCCTCACATATCTGGTCACATCATTCCGGAAACGGAGGAAGCTCCCGGTATCGTTGACGTATACCCTAAAGTGATATGCTAGCGAGCGGTCTAGGATTGTTTAATCAAGGAGCCACTTGACACCCCATACTCGCATTAAGCGTGTGGCCCGCAAAACGATTTGCTTCTCACGTTCCATCAAGGTCCACGAAAAAGCTATCGACTCATTCATCGAAAGTATATTTTCAACTAATTGGAGACATAATTCTATATCTCAGGAGATTAAGGGAAGCTGACTAGGCCATTGCATAAGCCAATATTTGGCTTTATCTTTTCTTGCTTTTAAAGTTCTTTCACTAATATCATTAATTTCATTTTGTTGTAGGATATTAACGAACTTGCTCAGTGATATTTTACCTACAAAGCTTTCATGCCAAAGTAAACAAATTCCGAGTAGTAGATCTTCAATTTCTCTCAGTTCCATCGTTAAACTTTCTTCTATATTTCTTTGAATATACAATCCCTTACTAAACAGCTCAGCAAGATATAATCCTTCTTCTTTTGGTATGCCTGTGGCTGTGTAAAAAATACAACTTTCTGAATTGTTTGAGGGTAGTTTAACCATAATACTAGGATTTATCCCTTTCGCACGATCTAAATTGTTAAGAAATTTAGGTATTATTAGCACAGAAGCTGCTAAATCAATATTTCTAAAGGACTTGTTTTTTTTATCTATATGCTCAATGTCTTTGTTTTTTTTATTGCTGAAATAATGCGTCATTAACTCCATCGGTTCTGGTAGTAGACCCGAAAACATCCAGGGAAAAAGGCCGACTGGATTGGCACTGAATATTTCGTTAAAACTATTGTATAATGTATCATCCATACATTCATCTCCACTAGAAAAGGCGAAGAGTTTTGATGCATAGTCTTGAGGATAGCTCATTTTTAGGCTTATCATAAAATCTCTTACTTTAATGTACCAAGCAGCATTTTTTATAAGTGAAAAATAAAACATAATCATATGATATACTATCATTTTCTGCATCACTTCAGGGGGCGTGGTCTTTAGTGCATTTCGTTGGTTTTGAGAGAAGTTTTCGGGGCTAGGTTTCAGGAATCGAAATAGAGAACAATATCGCTTATTTAATTTTTCAATCTGATGATTAATACTATTGCTGTCAAACTCATGTTTGTATTTCAACGGAAATTTTTTGCTATATTTTTTGTAGTATTCGACCTGTGAACTATTTTCATGCTTTCGACATAATGCATGTAATATTGGTGCCCACTGCGTATATTTTTTGTCTTTTAGTAGTGGGTGCGATACCTCGTTTAAAGGGTCTCGACCTAAAGCAAGCTTGTGAGCTATACTTATAAAGTGCCCGTGAACCTGATCAAGACTAAATTTTTCATTACTTAACCTGCGGTATTTATTAGTGAATAAATCGAAGGAGTGAATCCTAAATGGAGTCATTTTTCCTTGAGGGTTACCATACTCGATGTCAACCAAGTTTGATGTAAGTTGCCGTTCACTAACTAATTTACATAACGCAATTAGAGTAGGATCTACGATTGTAATGTTTAGTTTCTGGCGACTATTCCTTTCTAATTCTGTACGAACTTTATAGTAAGCATGAATAATTTTTTTTGGTTCTAAGACGGAATGAGGAGTTGCTGCTGCAGTAAGTAATAATTTAAGTGGCATTTTGGGGTAGTTTTTAGTAAGGCATTCAGCATATGCATACAACTGACCTCTCAACATCAATGAATCATAATCATAATTATTCCTAAAAAGTATATCTAATATGTTATGACGTGGGCTAAATGCTTTCTCTAATATGTCATAGTACTGAGGCCTGAGGGCTAAAGGGATTTTGGCAAGACATTTTCTTAAGTGAACCAAACCAGATTCTTTTCTAAAATGTAAAGGTCCAAAAATTAAATTGAAGGCTATTCCAGCTTCAAACCATTCTCTCAACACATTTTCAGCCTCACTTAACTTTAAAACAATTTCTTTCATTCACATTTCCTCGAGAATTGCAATACATAAGTGGAAAAATAATTCGAGTGGCTAACTAAATTGCTGATGATTAACATGCCTACTCTTATGAGTTTTTACTCTTGAGGCAATCATACAGCATCATCCGTACATAAAATGGTTCGTTGGTGGGCTGTGGACTGTTCGTATACACAAAAGTGAGATAGATCATGAAAAAAGTAATTTGCTCATTATGCCATGGGCGTGGTGGTGATGTAATTATTACGTGCAGTAACTGCAATGGTTCAGGTTATGACCCACAAGATGATAATCCGTTCGCGCAGTGCCATACTTGTTACGGAGAAGGTGAAGAAAACGCTGACGTTTGTCCTCGTTGTGGTGGTGATGGTTATTACTACGTAGATGAAGATGAAGATGAAGAAGAGGATGAGGATGAGGATGAAGAAGGGCTATAGCGGGTTGTAGTAGCGCACTGATACTGGGCATGCTCACCTCCACAACAAGATAGGTGAGCTAATAGCTAATATTATCAGTAGGTTTGAGATTTTTGGCCAATCTGAGGGTGTCCATAATTCTGTGTAACTGCCCACTCGTTAAAGGTGATCGCTCAGGCGGTCACCGAACTCGATGTTAAAACGGCTCATTGCCATACCCCAGTCTCTCTGCGGTATCGTCCATTTCTTTGGTGCAGCTTTTATCGTCAGCCATATCACCTTTCTCACATAATAGAATTCGCATGCGAATTCTATTGCATATCATAATTGATACCTTAATGTTTCTCTGTATACTGTTTAGGTCGTCATGAAAGCACGACAACAAACGCAGTGGCAGATAGCTGCTTCTGCACCTGGCGAAACGCCTGACTCACAGGAGTGTGTATGAAATCCCGCAATGAATTCATTTCATTATTGAAATACTCTTTCAAGCTGTGCCGCCCCTTCTCAAACATTTCGCATGCGAAATCTTAAGGACTGTTACATGACACTGAAAATTGGACCTATCGGAAAACTGATCGTTGTATGTAGTCAGAAGGGCGGAATCGTTAAATCGCAGTCATCCAGTGAAATTGCACATGATCTTCGTAAAGCTGGTTTCCGCGTGCTTGAAATTGATATGGACTGGACAACTGGTCTGACGGAGAGAGCTTTCCCCGATGACTTACCTTATGAGATAGAACGCGAACCTTTAAGTAACAGTTTTACACCCGGCGAGGCGAATACATATCAGCTTTTCTTTCCGGAAACAGAGGTTCGACCGATTGAACTTCCTGGCGGGCGTTTCTTTATAGGTGCAACCAGTGAACTTAATGAAATTAACTACCGCAACAGCGACTGCATGTTCGACTTCAGGGACCGTATTGAAGAACTGAAGAAACAGTTTGATTTTATTATTGCTGATTCAGCACCATCATATTCAAATGTTATGATCGCAGCGCATATGTCAGCTGATTACCTTCTTATCCCTACCCTGCTGGAGAAGCAGGCCCGTAATGCAGTTGGTAAACAGCTTACTTATATGCAGAAAATTAAGCGGAACTATAATCCTTCGCTGCAATTCATGGGGACTTATGTGTCTCAGACGCAGGTAAAGAATTATAAAAAACCCCTTAAAGAAGGATATCTTGGGCCTATTGATACACTGAATCTAAATCTCCTCATCGAGATTCTTCAAGGAAAAGGCTATTCCGAAGAATACATTCTCGCCTATATATCATTTGTACCTGCTGCTGCAAAAGAAGCGATCGAACTTGGTCTCTCCTTTGATGAATATGACCCTAAGTGTCTTCCTGCAATTCAGTATAAAGAACTTACCCAGAAAATTATTATGCTCGCAGGAGGTAAGTAATGGCCAAGAAACCTTTTATGAAGAGACTCCAGGCGCAGCAGGTAATGAAAAAAAATGCTGCTGTTGTTTCTGATATTGAACAGGTCATTGCAAATAAACAGCCAGATGAGGAGAGCCATGATATAGCTGCGCACAAGATTATGGCGGATATTGCCCGCCCGGATATCGAACCTGATGGACAGATAATCCGCGTAGATATAAATCTGGTTTATGCTGAAGAACAAGTGCGACCTGAAGAAGACTTCGAGGAAGATATCATCGATGGTATGTCTGATACCTTCGAAACGATAGGGATGCTTACCCCGCCTCGTTGTTATCCTCGTGACAGACGTGGTTACCAGATATGGTTAGGCGAAACGCGTGTTCGGACTGCTCGCAAACGTGGTGATACCCATATTGATATTTATGTTGGTAAACCACCACGGGAAAGAAAAGAACGCATCATCGGCCAGCTCATTGAAAACCTGCAGCAGTCTGGTTTGAAACCATTAGCGACTGCAAAATCGTTCTATGAGCTCAAGCATGAGTTCAATATGACGGGTGAGCAAATCGCAAAAACAATGGGTAAGCCTACCTCATTTGTCAGTAAACACCTTCGTCTCCTTGATGCACCAGAAAATGTTACCGCCCTTCTCCGGGATAAAGTCACATCCGATATCGATCTGGCATACACACTGATACAGGTAAATGAAAAGTCTCCCGAAGAGGCCGAGAAGCTTGTCGCAGCTGCGCGAGAGTCTGGTATTTCACGTTCGCAGGTTAAAGCTGTTCTTGATGCAGTTAAGAACAAAAGCAAAGGTGAGATTTCGCATGCGAAATCTAAGGCTCAGAACAAAAAGCCAACCAAGCCTTTGGACAGCAATTCAGATGTGAAAACCTGGCAGGTTGTTGTCGAGATAGACGGTCAGCAAGGGGTGATAATGACTGACCGCGCGCCAGACGAAGCGGGGTATGTGTGGGTGAAACTGGAAATTGGTGAGATTTCAGTCGAGGCTTCTGAACTACGCGTCAAAGGGATGCGCTCTCTGTGATGAAATCAACCCCGTTCACCGAAATGGCCACTGCATTCCGTGGCCAAATTGTCCGCCTCTGGGCGCTTCGATATCCCGGAACCCAATCCGAAGCTGCCGCCGCATTAACAGAAGCGGCTATCAATCTAGGATACGTTACAAGAAACAGACCCATACCCGGCGCGGCATTACTTTCATGGGCCTCTAACCCGACAGAAACTCCGTTGTGGGCAGCCCAGACGGCGTTAACATTGATGCTAAGCATCGGCTGGAAGCCAGAAAGTAACCAGGACTGGTGTGGTATGTCGGCGCTGATATTCAGAGCCAATCGTACACTTCCACTTGAGCAGTTAGTCGCTTCCTTGCCTGATAGCATAGACAGGCAAACTGCTACCGGATGGTTCGTGGCTGCAATTGAAGAGGATTCCAGCTACCGTTACAACAGGAAATCCAGATGACTTTTCAAGAGCTTGATGCTTGTATCGCAGTCTCTGGCAGACGTTCTATCGCTTCTGCATTAATCGCTTTTATTCTTGATGCGCTTGATGACGGACAGGACGGAGTTGATCTTGATATCTTCCAGAGCCACACGCGCTTCGTTCGTAATAATGTAACCACTGTAGCCAGTTATCTGCAGCTACATGGGATTATCCATATACTGTATTACCGTGATGGTGCTGCAGAACGTCAATATGAGTCCGTTAATAATTACGGGCGGTGGGCAAAGCAGCACTATCGTCCTTCTGAGGCTCTAATACAGCTGCATCGACGTGATTAAACCGAAAGATTTCGCATGCGAAATCTATCTAACCTAAGGATTAAACAGAGTGCCGGGTTCAAAGAGAATTTGCAGGCAGTGTCTGAACGATGACCGTTATCTGAACAACATCATCGCAAGCGATCCCGATGCCTCAGAATCATGCGATTATTGTGACTCCGATGAGATGACGATGTCGATGGAAACACTGGCTGAAAAGGTCGACTGGTTGATTGAAAATTATTATCGGGGCGGAGAATATAACCATTATCTGGAAGAGTATGAAGGTGAACCTCTCTTCTCTGTTCTGGAGCAAGAGGTCACAGCCAATGATAATATCATCGATGACTTATCGGAACTGCTCGAGGAGTTATGGTTTGACTGGAGCTCACATGATAGAAAATATGGTGATGAGCCTCATTTTGTTGAAGCTGTAACCATCTCAGGAAACCTGTCCAGAAAATGGAATTCAATGGAAGGAAACTTAGAGAGAGTAATCGATTCTTTAATATGGACGCGATGGCAACTTTCGAAGAGGTTTTTACTTACCTTCACGAAAATCATCCCTCAGCATTCATCGATTTTGAGCCTAACAAACCAATTTTCCGTGGTCGTATTTTTCAGTCAGAGGATGCACTTGAAATCGCATTACGTATGCCCGAGTCGAGTTTCGGACCTCCTCCTCCTGAGCTGACACCTTCCGGCAGAATGAATGCTAGAGGTATCTCTGTCTTCTATGGCGCTACGTCCAGAAAAAATGCGGCCACCTGTCGGTAGTTATGTTGCTGTTGCTGAGTTCACTTTGTTGCGGACAGTCAGGTTACTCGACCTCTCCAGTCTCAAAGGGCTGGCTGTTAACGGATTTAGCCGCTTTGATCCTGAGTATCTTCTTCGATATGAACGCAGTAGTTTTATTCAGAATCTCTCCAGAAAACTTGTTATGCCGGTTGTTCCTGAGCTTGAAGAAACAAATTACCTGCTGACGCAAGCTATCGCTGATTATCTCTCAACATTTGAGCATTGCGAACTCGATGGGATACTGTTCGCTTCCGCGCAAAAGCCAAAGGAAAGCACAGACCCTTCTGTCATGAATATTATCCTGTTTCATAAATCGTCTGGGGTACTGAATGCAGACCGAAGGTTCCGGGAAGCTGAAGTAAATATGTATCAGCACGATGAGGATATTTCATACTTTGACCCAGAGATAAGGACGACTCCCGATGATTTCCGGCGTGAATTTAAGGTGCTATCACGTAAGAAATGACCTGCTCCCCGTTGATTAATACACCGCGATGTTAGTAATGTCTTCATAAGCCACATGAGGACATCCCCATGAAGAAGCGTTTTTCCGACGAACAGATCATCAGTATTCTCCACGAGGCCGAAGCCGGGGTTTCTGCCCGTGAGCTCTGCCGTAAGCACGCCATTTCCGACGCCACCTTTTACACCAGGCGTAAGAAGTATGGCGGTATGGAGGTGCCCGAGGTTAAGCGCCTGAAGTCGCTTGAGGAAGAGAACACCAGACTCAAGAAGCTACTTGCCGAAGCCATGCTGGATAAGGAGGCACTTCAGGTGGCTCTGGGGCGAAAGTACTGACGACAGACCAGAAGCGGGAAGCCGTTGAGTTTATGTGTGATGCGACCGGTCTGTCGCAACGTCGTGCCTGCAGGCTTACAGGTTTGTCCCTGTCGACCTGCCGCTATGAGGCTCAGCGTCCGGCGGCTGATGCGCATTTATCAGGGCGCATCACTGAGCTGGCACTGGAGCGCAGGCGTTTTGGCTACCGACGCATCTGGCAGTTACTGCGCCGTGAAGGCCTTCATGTTAATCACAAGCGCGTGTACCGTCTTTACCACCTTAACGGGCTGGGCGTAAAACGCAGACGACGTCGTAAAGGGCTGGCAACAGAACGTCTGCCACTGCTCCGCCCGGAGGCGCCCAACCTGACCTGGTCGATGGATTTTGTCATGGACGCGCTGGCTGTCAACGACGGGTAAAAAGTGATCCACTTACATCTCCACCGACGGTCCAATATTGATCCACCGTTTTACTCAGGATTAGCTTCCGCGATAACCCCGGCCTTTCGTTTCTGTTTCAGTCGATAGCTCTCTCCTTTTATTTGAACAACATGTGAGTGGTGTAAGATCCGGTCCAGCATCGCGGATGTCAGCGCCGTATCACCGGCGAACGTCTGATCCCACTGCCCGAACGGCAGGTTGGAGGTCAGGATCATCGCGCTCTTCTCATAACGTTTGGCGATGACCTGGAAGAACAGCTTTGCCTCTTCCTGACTGAACGGCAGATAGCCTATTTCATCAATGATGAGCAGCTTTGGTGCCATCACGCCACGGTGAAGCGTTGTTTTATAACGGCCCTGACGCTGTACCGTTGACAACTGAAGCAACAGATCCGCCGCCGTTGTGAAGCGAACCTTGATGCCCGCCCGTACCGCTTCGTAGCCCATCGCTATAGCCAGATGGGTTTTCCCCACGCCGGATGGCCCCAGCAACACGATGTTTTCGTTGCGCTCTATGAAGCTCAGTGAACGCAGCGACTGGATTTGCTTCTGTGGGACACCGGTGGCGAAGGTGAAGTCATACTCCTCGAACGTTTTCACTGCCGGGAAGGCCGCCATCCGGGTATACATCGCCTGTTTACGTTGGTGGCGGGCCAGTTTCTCTTCGTGAAGCAGATGCTCCAGGAAGTCCATATAGCTCCATTCCTGATCCACAGCCTGTTGCGACAGAGCGGGTGCGGCGCTGATAAGGCTGTCCAGCTGCAGCTGTTCGGCAAGGACCATCAGTCGTTGATGTTGCAGTTCCACCATCATGCGGCCCCTCTGCAGAACGTGTCATAGATGGACAGCGGGTGATGCAGTGGCTGTCTGTCGAAGGTCACCAGGCTTTCGTCTACCAGCACGTCATACTGTTTTTTCTCCGGCGGTAGCGCCAGCATGGACTGCTGTTCCTCGATCCAGCGATCGCAGGGACGGGTCTGGATTGTTTCGTGCCTGCGCTGGTTAGCAACATCGTGCAACCAGCGCAGGCCGTAGCGGTTGGCTGTTTCAACATCGACGGTGATCCCCAGCGGACGCAGGCGGGTCATTAGCGGGATGTAGAAGCTGTTGCGGGTGTACTGCACCATCCGCTCCACCTTGCCTTTAGTCTGTGCCCTGAAGGGGCGGCACAGTCGTGGAGAGAAGCCCATCTCTTTGCCGAACTGCCACAGTGAAGGGTTGAACCGGTGTTGCCCGGTCCGATAGGCATCGCGTTGTGACACTACCGTTTTCATATTGTCGTAGAGCACTTCACGCGGTACGCCACCGAAGAAGCTGAACGCATTACGGTGGCATTCTTCCAGGGTGTCGTAGCGCATATTGTCAGTGAACTCGATATACAACATTCTGCTGAACCCCAGAACGGCAACAAACACATGAAGTGGTGATTTGCCATTACGCATGGTGCCTCAGTCAACCTGCATCTGTCGTCCTGGTTCTGTTTCGAAGCGCACGACGGGCTCCTGTTCCTGAGGGATGGCGAGTGAACGTATGAACTCTCTCAGGATGGTCATGCCACCACGATAACCCTGCTCCGTGATCTCGCGGGCGATGACCGTTGCAGGGATTTTATAAGGATGGGCATCGGCGATGCGTTGCCGAATATAGTCCCGGTGTTCATCCAGGAGTGAAGCGACGGCGGAACGCGGCGTATATTTTGGCGGTTCAGACTGCGCAAGCAGATAACGCTTTACGGTGTTACGGGAGATACCCAGTTCCCTGGCTATCGCCCGACTGCTCATACCCTGCTTGTGCAGGATTTTAATTTCCATAACTGTCTCAAAAGTGACCATAAGCTCTCCCGAATCAGGAGAGCAGATTAACCCCTGGATCTAATTTCAGGCGTCGGATATGGATCACTTTCGCACCGTTGGTAACATTTGCAGTGCTTGTTGTTCATGGTGTCCTTACATCACCTCCGAACCATGACACAGAAACTCCAGATGTTAACTCAAGTACCTCTAAAACCAGCAGAACCGGAAATGGTCAACGTTGTTAATCGGATACATACTCCTGAAGAGGTTTACAGGCGTTTCCAGGACAACGAATTCAGGGCTACTAATCACTTCAGAACTTGCCGATTAATGGTCACAGGTAGGGTAAAGAACATTGGAACAGCCACCTTTACCAAAGATCTGATCTCCTCCCTGAAAACAGTGCTAGGCTAAACTGAAGTCTCCGGTCTTTCTTCCATCTCACGGAGAGGCACATCGCCATGAAAAAGACCCGCTATACCTAAGAACAGATAGCATTTGCGCTGAAACAGGCCGAAACCGGCACTCGGGTGGAGGAAGTCTGCCGAAAGATGGGCATTTCTGAAGCCACATTTTACAACTGGAAGAAAAAGTTTGGCGGCATGGGCGTGACAGAGCTGCGCCGCCTGCGCCAGCTTGAGGAAGAGAATCAGTGTCTGAAACGTCTGGTGGCTGATTTAAGTCTGGACAAGGAGATGCTGCAGGAAGTTATCAAAAAAAGTTCTGAGGCCGGCTCAGAAGCGTCAGGCGGTACATTTTCTGCGGGAGGCTTACCGTATCAGTGTCCGGCGGGGATGCGGACTGCTGATGCAGAGCAGAACCGTTTACCACTGGCAGAGCCGGCGGGATGATCGGGCGATAACCCTGCGTATCCGGGAAATAGCGGAACCCCGGATCCGCTACGGTTGCCCGCGTATTCATATTCAGCTGCGGCGGGAAGGCTGGCCTGTTAACCACAAGAAAACACACCGGATTTACTGTCTGGAAGGCCTCAACCTGCGCAAAAAGCGCCCCCGCAGGCATGTCAGTGCAGCACATCGTCAGCAACGTCCGGTCCTGACCGGAGTCGATCAGTGCTGGAGTATGGATTTCGTGTCGGATAACCTGTTTAACGGACGACGTTTCCGGGCGCTGACTGTAGTGGATAATTTTAGTCGGGAGTGTGTGGCGATCCATGCCGGAAAGTCGCTGAAAGGTGAGGATGTGGTCGGTGTGATGGAAAGGTTGCGGGTGCCGGGCAAGCGCCTGCCGGTACGTATTCAGACAGATAACGGCAGCGAGTTTATCTCGAAAAGTCTGGATAAATGGGCGTATGAGCACGGTGTCACAATGGACTTCTCCCGCCCCGGAAAACCAACGGATAACCCGTTTATTGAATCATTTAACGGCAGTCTGCGGGATGAATGCCTGAACATTTACTGGTTTCTCTCACTGGAAGATGCGCAGGACAAACTCGACAACTGGCGCAGGGAATATAATCATGAGAGAACGCATTCATCATTAAATGACATGACTCCGGCTGAATTAATCCGAAGTCTCCGGAAAGACGAAGCTCTCTGATTTAGCACTGCACTGAATTTGGGCCAGGGTCAAAGTTAAAAAGGAGCACACTAAAAGCCTTAGCTCTACAGAGGTTCCTCCTGGTGCTCCCTCAGGAGACTATCTAATGCTGGAGACCAGTGCTTATATTTTTGCGATGAAGCAACCTAGAGGGTATACCTACATTGGTCTGGTGAAGAATTTAATCAACGAAGGTGAAGGACATATTTGGTGGAAAATATAAATAACGATGTACCACAGCATCAACCTTACCGAAATGAAAAGGTATTTAATTCCGGTAAGACAGCACTTGAGTTCAATTTTTCTGAGACAAATGGCAGTGTGAATCTTATCCTTGCGGGCCTTTAGTATCGAAGCCGGGAAGTTTTGACTGGACTGGTCAAAAGGCCTTTTCAACAAAGCTGAGTGATGATGAAGTGATCACCTTGTGTATGGCGTTTCTTCGCCTTACTCATGAGGCTGTTCTGAAAGATAAAAAAACAAAGCACCATAATAAGCAAGTCTACAAAAACGTAAAAGTTACTTTTGATGGTAAATCCACAGCAATGATGGAGGGGGAGTTGTAGCTATCAACAAAGACGAGAGAGACATTAATTTTATACATAAAATTAGTATTGATCCTGCCGCTTGCCTTCGCTTAGGTCTTTTCCTCTTGTCCGTCATACTGGCCCGAAATCCAGGGGTCCCATCTGACGCGGTTCTAACGTGCATGCGTCTTAATGCAAATGCTCAACTACAAAAATAACTTTTCTATCTTATCATTCCCGTTTTACGGGAATTTCAAAAAAGATACTTCCCTTAATGGTGAAAATACGCTCGGTTCATAGGATACATTAGATGTAACTATGGACTGACCCCATGCCTGTAGACAAATTCTGTCCTCACGACGAGGCCTGTTCGAAGGCCTCCGGACTGACGCCGCCGGGATGACTGTGGCGCCGGGTCCGATTGTAGAACACTTCAATGTAATCGAAGACATCCGCCCGGGCCAGATCCCGGTTTGGTATGTTCTCTTACTAATGCGTTCTTTTTTCAGTGAACTGAAGAACAATTCGGCCACCGCATTATCCTGGCAGTTGCCACGCCGGCTCAAGCTCGGTGCCAGGTTATTGGCCCGCAGAAGCGGTGCCAGTCGTCACTGCCGTACTGACTACCCTTACACAACCACAGACGGAACATGTTGAAGATCATTCCTGCCGATCGCATCTGGAAGGTAGCCGTTTCTCGTCTCCATTACTGCCAGTGTCAACATAGCTGTTTGTCCTAGCATTACCCCATTTCTCCCAAAAACGACGAAAGTGCCTGCAGGCCGCGTCATAACTGGCTTAAGCATAGATCTTAACCGCAAAAGGATCCTTTACGCATTTGGTTTTACCCGCAATAATGTGGGATAAGACAACAAAAGGATCCGCGCGCTGCGATTTATTGTCATGGCAGGATCAGCCGCTTCAGGCCAGAATAGCTGTATCCAAACCCGTTGTGCGCTACGTGAAAAATAACTCATGAACAGCATCATTCCCCTGCAGAATTCACCAGATCGCGTCTCCCTGCTGCCGATCCGCCCCGGGCGTTGATTTTGCGACCGCGGTGGCACTCCGGCGGATGGCCACCTCAACAGGTGCCACGCCGGCTTACCTCCTGGCGCCGGAAGTGAGCGCCCTCCTCTGGTATATGCCGGACCAGCGTCACCACATGTTGTTCGCCACCATGTGGAATACCGGGAGCCGTATCGGTGAAGCCCGGACGCTCACCCCGGAATCCTTCGACCTGGATGGTCTGCGCCCTTTTGTTAGGGTGCTTTCGGAGAAAGTGCGGGCGCGCCGCGGGCGGCCGCCAAAAGATGAAGTGCGCCTGGTGCCGCTGACGGATGGCAGTTTTGTGCGTCAGATGGAAAGCTGGATGGTCACCACCCGCCCCGCCGGCGGGAGCCGTTATGGCCGGTCACGGATGAGACAATGCGCAACTGGCTGAAACAGGCGGTGAAGCGGGCTGAAGCTGATGGCGTGCATTTTTCGATCGCCGTGACGCCGCATACCTTCCGGCACAGCTATATCATGCACATGCTTTATCACCGGCAGCTCAGGAAGGTCATCCAGGCGCTGGCCGGGCATAAGGATCCGCGCTCGATGGAAGTCTATACCCGGGTATTTGCGCTGGACATGGCTGCCACCCTGGCCGTTCCCTTTACCGCTGACGGTCGAGATGCCGCGGAGATCCTTCGCTCCCTGCCACCGGCCGGCTGAGATTGTCGGGCAGGCGGCCGGGGCTTTGCCACTTAGTGAAGGAGATAAAGACAAACGCATTCCAGACGAGGCAGAGTCAGTCAGTCGCTTCTGAGTCTCTCACCGTGCCGGCTGCAGAAGCGTTACGCTTATCCAGTATGACCCGGGCATCATTCCATCCGGGTCTGGAGAGAAATATTCATACCGCATCCCGTGTCCCCTCACCTTCTCATTGCACCATGACATCATTCGTATTAAGGAGCCCCGGTCCTCTGGTGACCAGCTGACATCTTCATACCGCAGACAATAAAACTTACTGCGATCCGGATATCAGCAGGTTACAGGGGATATACCTGAGGGCCTTTCCAACTGGGTAAGCCAGGTCGTTATTCAGTATATCGTCGGTGACTGCGTCCCGGGCCATTTCTGACAGCCATCAGGTTTCCTCTTCATGATTGCAGATATCAGTGCGAAGCTGGCTGAGGGTACGACAGGATTAACGAACTTCGGAGGACTGGTTTTAGCAGCTCTTGTATGGCAATGCCGGAATCAACGCTCTGCTGAGTGGCTTCATTCAGTGCGCACCGGGGATTTACTGAAATATTGACTGTGGGATGCAGTCATGTGGAGAGCTCTCAATTGGTCGGGTAACACCCTCGTCAAACTTGCATGCTGCAGTCAATATCAGCATATTCTGGCCATAAATGACATACCGCAGTCAATATTGTCCGATCTTAACCTGCAGGAAGGAGAGCGAATATTGACTGTAGTATGCGTGATGCACCTCACAGTCAATAACTAATTGCGTATGCATACGGCAGTCATGGTAATGCATATCGCAGTCAATTTTCCGGCTTCATCGCCGATAGCGCTTCAGCAAGTTTCTGCGGATCGATGCCTGCAGCCTTCAGTGCCTTGATGACTTCGTCATAATTCTGCTCCGGCGCCTTCTCTTCTTCCTCCTTGCGCGGTACCTTCACCGTCCCGCTGATGAGTTTGGGATTGCGATAATGAACGCTAAAGTAAGTCGCCCGGCCACGTTTAAACTCGGTGTAATCCAGATAGCCGATATCCCGAAGTTGCTCCATAGCCTTTCGGACCGTGTGGTTCTGCGTATAGACATTTGAGGTAAGATTCAGCCGGTCCCGCATACGTTTCATGGAGATAGGTGCGGGATTCTGGGGAAGGCTCTCGATGTAGGTATACAGCGCCTGGGCAGATTCCTTCCGCTGCAGGGCGTCAATGGCTTTCAGCCGAAGCAGGACCCGCCTGTCCATATGGTAAAGCTCAAAGAGCTTGGGTTCAGCCTTGATCTCCACGATATCCTCGTTGATGTCATAATAGGCTGACTGCACCAGATGGGTGGTCCATCCTTTGGTCTCGCTCTGGAACTGCAGGGTAACCGAGGCGAGTTTAAACAGGGAATTGCTGATGCGATCCCGCATTTTCTTGTTTGAGCGCCGTGAGTCAAATCCACACATCTTAACGAATTCAACGAACGACAGTTCCAGGGTGTCACTTTTTACCCCATACTCAGACATCGAGCGAATGATCCCGAGCCAGACTTTAAAATCCGTGTCCATATCAAGACGCGAACCGGTGATCTTAACGTCGGTGTACCCTTCGCTTTTGGCGATGGACAGCTGTACGAGCTCCTCAGTGGCATCTGTGACGTTTTTACGGTTTGCCTTACTCCTGGAGGTTGATTTCAGGGTTGGAACGAAGAGACCGAGCCTCATGAGCGCTACCGGCTGCACAGTACTGGTACTGTTGACATCCAGCTTAACAACTTCGCCGGTTGTCTTGTCCACTTCCTGAAGATTGAGAGGTAAGCTGTTATTTTCGCTCGTCATCTTGATCCTCAACGGTTATCCACAAAAGAATGTCGTTATACGTATCGCAGTCAACGGATATACATACCTCAGTAAATACCGTTGCATATCACAGTATTAGATTTCGCATACAGCAGTCAACTTTTTACATTCCACAGTCGATCCAGTATGACGCTCAAGCCAGTTATAGCGCCTGCTGCAACGATCCGGGGATCTCTTTAGGATCTCGATATGATCTCTTTGGGATCAATTACTGGATCGAAGCAATGAATAACGTTAATCCCCAGCCAGATCTACCCCACCACATTCGGGGTTCTGCAAGGGTAATCTGAATGCCGCATGAGTAACTCTCCCTGATTTAACATTGAATATTGACTGCGATATGTAGAATCTTCTTTTGTTGTTGACCAGCCCTCGGCTTTTAGTTTCATACCATAGTCAATTTTTCACATATCACAGTCAATTTCATGAAGATAGACTAATCCGGAGAAGTATCCGGCATCGTAGCGTTCGTGCTTTGTGCAGTCTCTGTGCTTTTCCACTTCCTCACTTCGTGAGATCGCTTACTGCGGCGAGCGGTAGTGAGAAATATTGACTGCGGTATGTGATTGAGCCTCTCTTCTCCGGTTTACAGCTTTCATTACAGTCAGCTTTGCAATTTTCAGATGACTTTGCGATTTTATTGTTGCTTTGCAAATAATCCCAAGATTTAATAAAATGATGCAAAGCGATGATTAAAGGATGCTCAGAATGGGACTGATGGATATACTTAACCAGTGCATTACTGCTGGACATGAGATGACGAAGGCTATCGCCATTGCGCAGTTTAATGACGACAGTCCGGAAGCAAGGAAGATCACCCGCCGCTGGAGAATTGGTGAAGCGGCGGATCTGGTTGGCGTTTCTTCTCAGGCAATCAGGGATGCAGAGAAAGCCGGCCGGTTACCTCACCCTGATATGGAAACCCGTGGCAGAGTTGAACAACGTGTTGGTTATACCATCGAACAAATCAATCATATGCGGGATGTGTTCGGTACCCGACTGCGGCGTGCAGAAGATGCTTTCCCTCCGGTGATCGGGGTTGCGGCTCATAAAGGGGGGTTTACAAAACCTCCGTTTCTGTTCACCTAGCTCAGGACCTAGCCCTGAAAGGACTCCGTGTTCTTCTCGTTGAAGGCAATGACCCACAGGGAACGGCTTCTATGTATCACGGATGGGTGCCCGATCTTCATATTCATGCTGAGGACACTCTCCTGCCCTTTTATCTTGGGGAAAAGGATGATGCCAGCTACGCTATTAAGCCCACCTGCTGGCCTGGCCTTGATATCATCCCGTCCTGTCTGGCACTGCACCGCATTGAAACTGAGCTGATGGGGAAATTTGACGAAGGCAAATTACCTACTGACCCGCACCTGATGCTCCGTCTGGCCATTGAAACGGTCGCTCATGATTATGACGTGATTGTTATCGACAGTGCACCCAACCTTGGTATCGGTACGATAAATGTTGTATGCGCTGCTGATGTATTGATTGTCCCTACTCCGGCAGAGCTGTTCGACTACACCTCCGCACTGCAGTTTTTCGATATGCTTCGTGACCTGCTTAAGAACGTGGATCTTAAAGGCTTCGAGCCAGATGTCCGTATTCTGCTTACCAAATACAGTAATAATAACGGCTCGCAGTCCCCGTGGATGGAAGAACAAATTCGGGATGCCTGGGGAAGCATGGTCCTTAAAAATGTTGTGCGCGAAACGGATGAAGTCGGTAAAGGTCAGATCCGTATGAGAACCGTTTTTGAACAGGCTATTGATCAACGTTCTTCAACAGGTGCCTGGCGTAATGCCCTCTCTATCTGGGAGCCTGTTTGCGATGAGATTTTTGATCGTCTGATTAAACCACGCTGGGAGATTAGATAATGAAGCGTGCCCCTGTCATTCCAAGACATACCACACATACTCAATCGACTGAAGATACCTCATCACCGGCGCCGGCTGCGCCTATGGTGGATTCATTAATTGCGCGCGTGGGTGCTATGGCCCGCGGTAATGCCATCTCTCTTCCGGTATGTGGACGGGAAGTAAAATTTACCCTTGAAGTGCTCCGGGGAGACTCTGTTGAGAGCGCTTCACGCGTATGGTCAGGCAATGAGCGCGATCAGGAACTACTTACCGAAGATGCTCTGGATGATCTCATTCCTTCATTTTTACTGACTGGTCAGCAGACTCCAGCTTTCGGCCGCCGGGTTTCCGATGTCATTGAAATTGCAGACGGCAGCCGTCGCCGTAAAGCCGCAATCCTGACGGAAAGTGATTATCGCATTCTGGTTGGTGAACTGGACGATGAGCAGATGGCAGCATTGTCCCGACTGGGTAACGATTATCGGCCGACGAGTGCTTATGAACGTGGTCTGCGTTATACAAGCCGGCTGCAGAATGAGTTTGCTGGAAATATTTCTGCACTTGCCGATGCGGAAAACATCTCTCGTAAGATCATTACCCGCTGTATCAATACGGCCAAACTGCCTAAATCCGTTGTTGCCCTGTTTGCACATCCTGGAGAACTGTCTGCCCGGTCAGGTGAAGCCCTTCAGAAGGCTTTTGCAGATAAAGAAGAATTACTGAAGCAGCAGGCTGAGACTCTCCACGATCAGAAGAAAGCGGGACTAATCTTCGAAGCTGAAGAGGTCATTAGTCTTTTAACATCCGTACTGAAACAATCTTCCGCATCAAGAGTTAATCTGAGCTCACGTCATCAGTTTGCTCCAGGGGCAACAGCATTGTACAAGGGCGATAAAATGGTGCTTAACCTGGATAGGTCCCGCATTCCTGCGGAGTGTATAGAGAAAATAGAAGCCATTCTTAAGGAGCTTGAGAAACTAGGAGTTTGATGCGGACACGCTTTAGTCTACGGTTATCTCCCTTTACTTCATTTCCTTTCTCACAGGCCAGAAAAAATAACTGGCCTGAATACTCTCTATGGGACCACGGTCCCACCTGCATCGTCGTTTAGGCTTCCAGCCTGGGACCACGGTCCCACCTGTATCGCCGCTTAGGCTCCCAGCCTGGGACCACGGTCCCACCTGCATCGTCGTTTAGGCTCCCAGCCTGGGACCACGGTCCCACCTGCATCGTCGTTTAGGCTTCCAGCCTGGGACCACGGTCCCACCTGCATCGTCGTTTAGGTTTCCAGCCTGGGACCACGGTCCCACCTGCATCGTCGTTTAGGTTTCAGCCTGGGACCACGGTCCCACCTGTATCGTCGTTTAGGTTTTCAGCCTGGGACCACGGTCCCACCTGCATCGTCGTTTAGGCTTCCAGCCTGGGACCACGGTCCCACCTGTATCGTCGTTTAGGTTTTCAGCCTGGGACCACGGTCCCACCTGTATCGTCGTTTAGGTTTTCAGCCTGGGACCACGGTCCCACCTGCATCGTCGTTACATTATTAGTTTGGGATCGCAGTTCCATCAATGCCTGTCACGAACAGGTATTGGCATGGCGCCGGTGACCCGTTGAGCGGAGTAATCACGCAGCAGGACTGCTATTACAGGCGATGGTGAGAGCTCTGTTGGGAAATGAACGAAGCATGCATGTTGAGTGAAATCTGCAAAATTTCGCAGGGTATGCGGCTTAATTTTAAATTTCCGCCAGCATTTTTAAAGCCAGTTGTCGCCGCTGCGCGTAGGCCGGTCCTTCGTTCGGCCGGTAACCAGTTCCGGCCGTTTTACGACCTTGGGATCACCTCGTCAGCAGTGTCTCCACTGTGATGTCGTTTGTCACGTTGTCCGATCACAAAATATATTGGTTTTGACGTTCTGTTATCAATTGCGCCAGGTCTTTTGCGTCCAGAAGATCGAGCATTTTTTCCTACAGAACCGCGGGCACACAATAAAAAAACAGGCCGGTTGCTGTCAATAATAGCGACCGGGTAGCCGCAGCCGGCACCGGCGCTGGCCACCGGATCGTTTTTAAGTTCGCTGACGCTGGCAGTTACATCACACAGAATGATATTTGTCATGGTTCCCCCCTGAGACAAGTCATCTGCATGATCGGTAAAGTATGATCTGGCAGCAAGTTCCGTCTGTCATTTCGCCGGTCAGAAACGGGCAACCGGCAGCTCCTTCCAGCGGGTGGTATATGCCGATGAAGGCATCTCACGTTTCATCGGCCATTCCGGGGCAATTCCTCTACCGGCAAACCATACTTTACCCAGCCCTGAGTTGTTGATCCCGTCCAGAACCATCATCAGCTCAGCACTGTGAGGCCGTGGCGTCAGCAATGATGTCCCTGGTGTCCTGAGTGGGTGTAAGCAGTTTCTCCGTGGCCACGTTGCCGTAGTAAGGCTCTTTAACGGCGAACGGAGACGTTTTGATGGAAACGGAAATATGTCGTAAGCGTCAAGTCACTGCCGCCTGTGATTCCAGTCCCGGGATCGCTAGCTTAGAGCTCCGTCTAATTTAGAAGGAGTTCTGTTCATGGAAAATGCTGCCAACTGGCGAACTGAATCGCGTACCGTCTATTCCAGTGACTTCAAACTTCGGATGGTCGAACTGGCTTCACGACCAGATGCCAACGTCGCACAACTGGCGCGGGAACATGGCGTTGATAATAATCTCATTTTTAAGTGGCTACGCCTCTGGCAGAGAGAGGGGCGAATCTCTCGTCGAATGCCTGCAACTATCGTGGGGCCGGTGGTACCTCAATCTCTTCCGGCTTCTCCGATTCTGTTGTCCGTCGACGTTATCAACGACCCGTTGCCCGCAGCAGAGAATGACACTCTGTGTACGTTCTCCTCCGCTCACGCCAGCGCCACTTCCTGTCATGTTGAGTTCCGCCACGGCAAAATGACGCTGGAGAACCCGTCGTCAGAGTTGCTGACTGTGCTGATCCGCGAACTGACCGGGAGGACACAATGATATCCCTCCCGTCAGGCACCCGCATCTGGCTGGTCGCCGGGGCCACGGATATGCGTAAATCCTTCAACGGGCTGGGCGAACAGATACACCACGTTCTGGATGAGGATCCCTTCTCCGGCCATCTGTTTATCTTCCGGGGACGCCGTGGCGATACCGTGAAAATACTCTGGGCTGATGCTGATGGTCTGTGCCTGTTTATCAAACGCCTGGAAGAGGGACAGTTCGTCTGGCCTGCTGTACGCGACGGCAAAATCGCGATCACCCGCTCACAACTTGCCATGCTCCTTGATAAGCTGGACTGGCGCCAGCCAAAAATATCCCGCCTTAACTCACTGACAATGTTGTAAAAAAATCATAACCGCATTATAAAAGCGGTTATGAATCACGACTATCTCGCCCGTATCGCTGCGCTGGAAGACGCGCTTCGCCAGAAAGACAGTCAGCTCAGTCTCGTTGCAGAGACTGAGTCGTTCCTGCGTTCTGCACTGGCCCGCGCAGAAGAGAAAATAGAGAACGAAGAGCGCGAGATAGAGCATCTGCGGGCACAGATAGAAAAACTGCGTCGAATGTTGTTCGGTACCCGCTCCGAAAAACTTCGCCGACAGGTTGAAGAAGCCGAAGCCCTGCTGAAACAGCAGGAGCAGCAAAGCGATCGCTACAACGGACGGGAAGACGATCCGCAGGTACCTCGCCAGTTACGTCAGTCCCGCCATCGTCGCCCGTTACCGGCACACCTTCCCCGCGAGATACATCGGCTGGATCCTGCGGAAACCAGCTGTCCGGAATGCGGCAGCGGTATGGCGTACCTCAGCGAAGTCAGCGTGGAGCAGCTGGAACTGGTCTCCAGCGCCCTGAAAGTGATCCGCACGGTCAGGGTGAAAAAGGCCTGCACCCGATGTGACTGTATCGTTGAAGCACCTGCGCCATCACGTCCCATCGATCGGGGTATCGCCGGGCCGGGTCTGCTGGCCCGCGTGTTAACGGCCAAATACTGCGAACACCTGCCGCTGTATCGCCAGTGCGAAATCTTTGCCCGTCAGGGCGTGGATCTGAGCCGGGCTCTGCTCTCCAACTGGGTGGATGCCTGTTGCCGGTTAATGGCCCCGCTGGATGAGGCCCTTTACCACTACGTGATGGACTGCCACAAACTGCATACGGATGACACTCCGGTTCCGGTGCTTGCACCGGGCAGAAAGAAGACGAAAACCGGGCGTATCTGGACGTATGTACGTGACGACAGAAGCGCAGGTTCATCAGATCCGCCAGCGGCATGGTTCGCCTTCTCGCCAGACCGGCAGGGAAAACATCCTCAGCAACACCTTCGCCACTATCATGGTGTGCTGCAGGCGGATGCCTTCGCAGGCTACGATCGGTTGTTCAGTCCGGAACGTGAAGGAGGGCCGCTGACAGAAGCCGCATGTTGGGCCCATGCCCGCCGAAAAATCCATGATGTCTATATAAGCACTCACACAGCGACAGCAGAAGAAGCCCTGAAACGTATCGGTGAGCTGTACGCGATAGAAGAAGAAATACGCGGCCTCACGACAGAAGAGCGTCTGGCAGCCAGACAATCGCAAAGCAAACCACTG
Source organism: Klebsiella sp. KPN54798 (assembly GCF_021184225.1). Lineage (NCBI taxonomy): Bacteria > Pseudomonadati > Pseudomonadota > Gammaproteobacteria > Enterobacterales > Enterobacteriaceae > Klebsiella > Klebsiella sp. KPN54798. The sequence goes on from NZ_CP089235.1 coordinate 225,521, forward strand.
CTGGCATCGCTGCATGAATGGCTGGTAGAAAAAAATGAGACGCTGTCGAAAAAGTCCCGTCTGGGCGAAGCGTTCGCTTATGTCCTGAACCAGTGGGATGCGCTGTGCTACTACTGTGAAGATGGCCTGGCAGAGCCTGATAACAACGCTGCCGAACGAGCCCTTCGTGCCGTCTGTCTTGGGAAAAAGAATTTTATCTTCTTCGGCAGCGACCACGGTGGTGAGCGCGGAGCCCTGCTGTACGGACTGATCGGGACGTGCAGGCTGAATGGTATCGATCCGGAAGCCTACCTTCGCCATATCCTGAGCGTACTGCCGGAGTGGCCCAGCAACAAAGTGGCCGAACTGCTGCCATGGAACGTGGTTCTTACCGATAAATAACCGTCAATACGGCGCTCACTTAACGCTTACACTTAAGTTAGTGATAGTCTTAATACTAGTTTTTAGACTAGTCGTTGGAGTCCGGATGATTGATGTTTTAGGTCCAGAGAAGCGCAGGCGGCGAAGTGTTCAGGAAAAAATCGCCATTGTTCAGCAGAGCTTTGAACCCGGAATGACCGTGTCGCTGGTCGCCCGTCAGCATGGTGTTGCTGCCAGTCAGCTGTTCCTGTGGCGTAAGCAATATCAGCAACTGTCTTGAAGGTAAAAATTATGGAGCAACGTGGTGGTACGACTCATCCCATTCTTCGTTCTTTCTGAGCATTGCGTTCAGGATGGTAAGCAGCTTACGCATACAGGCTACCAGCGCCACTTTTTTGGCCTTTCCGGCTGCAAGCAGGCGCACATAAAACGTTTTTATCACCGGATTAAAGCGGGTTGCCACAAGCGCAGCCATGTACAGTGCTGATCTTACGCCAGCCCTGCCGCCAAAAATGGTTCGCCGGCCACGCATAGTCCCTGAGTCCCGGTTGACAGGAGCAACACCTATAAGCGCACTGATTTCGCGTCGGGAGAGCGTTCCCAGTTCCGGAATCTCCGCCAACATCGCGGAAACGGTCATGGTGCCTACACCTTTGATACTGCTCAGGCGCTCAGCAATCTCTTTAAAGTGGTTACGGATGTGACTGTCCATTTCTTTCTCGAGCCTGACAAGCTCATCTTCCAGCGCTTTAATGATGGTATTAATGCTTTTCTTGTTCTGCGGATGGAATGGATGCAGTCGGTTACGCTCAGCCACCAACATCGCAATCAACTGGCGTCTGCGAACCACCATCGCAGCAAGGGCCTGACGTTCAGCATCCGGCAGTGCCCTGATAAAGCGTTTCCGCTCAGGGTGACGATTAATAACCTCAGCCATCTGCGTGAGGACTCTGGCATCAATTCGGTCGGTCTTCGCAAGATATCCCATTGCACGGGCGAAGTCACGGGCC